>JAFZPB010000259.1 GCA_017552595.1 Muribaculaceae bacterium | reverse complement strand
TATGTTGAGTCCGATGTTTATCTTCGGATTAGGAAATAAAATCATAATGTTGAAAAAATGTTTATATCATTATTTCGCAAAAATACGCAAAATCGGCGAGTTTTTTGTAATTTTGCATTACGAAAAAAACAAACAAAAATGGCAACACATAATAATTCTAACCAACGCTCACAGCACAATGCGCCGTTGTATGAAAACGGTGGTCGTATTCCGCCACACGACAAGGACCTTGAGGAAGCGGTTTTGGGCGCTTTGATGCTCGAAAAGGATGCCTATTCCACAGTTTGCGACCTTCTTAAACCTGATAGTTTCTATGAACCCGCCAACAAAAAAATCTATGAGGCAATCCAGGCATTGGGAGCGGCACAACAGCCTATCGATATGCTCACAGTGGTGGAGCGTCTTCGCAGCGATGGCACGCTCGACGAAGTGGGCGGCCCGGTGTTTATTTCCGAGTTGACTTCTCGAGTCGCATCCGGCGCGCACATCGAATATCACGCCCGCATTGTGGCTCAGAAGTATATTGCACGCGAACTGATAAGATTCGCATCCTCTGTAGAATCGCGTGCTTTTGATGATTCCCTCGACATTGACGATGTCCTTCAAGGAGCAGAGGGAGAACTTTTCGAAATTTCACAACGAAATTTGAAGAAAGATGTCACCCACATCAATCCGGTCATTCAGCAGGCAATAAAGAAAATCCAAGACGCATCAAATCAGTCTGGTCTGAGCGGACTTGAATCGGGATACCACGAAATCGACAAAGTTACTTCTGGTTGGCAGAACTCCGATTTGATTATCATCGCTGCTCGGCCCGCTATGGGTAAAACGGCATTTGTCCTTTCCATGGCGAAGAATATGGCAGTAGAATACAACACAAGGGTTGCCATTTTCTCGTTGGAAATGTCCGAACTGCAGTTGGTGAATCGTCTTATTATGAACACCTGCGAGATTACTGGCGACAAAATCAAGAGCGGCCAACTCACTACACCTGAATGGAATATCCTGCTGCAGAGAGTATCGGCGCTTACAACTGCACCAATTTATATCGACGACACCCCATCGCTTTCGGTCCTTGAACTTCGCACAAAAGCACGTCGTCTTGTCCGCGAACATGGCATTCAGATGATAATAATTGACTACCTCCAATTGATGAATGCAACGGGTATGACGTTCGGTAGTCGTGAACAGGAAGTGAGCAAGATTTCACGTTCTCTAAAGCAACTTGCCAAAGAATTGAACATACCCATTATTGCCCTTTCTCAGTTGAACCGTTCGGTTGAATCCCGCACTGATAATAATCGCCGTCCCCAACTTTCCGACCTTCGCGAAAGTGGCGCTATTGAGCAAGACGCTGATATCGTTTGTTTCATCAACCGCCCGGAAGTTATGTACAAATCTGGTACCGACCCCGAAGGTCGCGATGTCAGAGGTTTGGCGGAATTCATTATAGCCAAGCATCGTAGCGGTAGTACCGCAGATATCGAATTGCGATTTGTCAAACACCTCGCACGTTTTCAAAACTGGGAGGACACCACCAATTCAACACCGGCCAAAATGGGTTCGAAACTAAACGATAATTTTGGCACTCAACAATTTGGTGGAGGTTCTGTTGATTTATCGTCTTCACCCGAAAAAGATGCTCCATATTAATATGAAGAATATTCGGAATTTCTGTATAATTGCACATATAGACCACGGCAAGAGCACACTTGCCGACCGTCTTCTTGAGTTTACTAAAACCATCGACCAAAAGGATTTGCAGGCCCAAGTGCTCGATGACATGGACCTTGAACGCGAACGCGGTATCACTATCAAAAGCCATGCGATTCAGATGGAATACTCCTACAACGGGGAAAACTATATATTGAATCTAATTGACACCCCGGGCCATGTGGATTTTTCCTATGAAGTGTCGCGTTCTATAGCCGCTTGTGAAGGAGCCCTTCTTATTGTAGATGCATCGCAGGGCATTCAGGCACAGACAATTTCCAATCTCTATATGGCAATTGAGAACGACCTCGAAATCATTCCTGTAATAAATAAGTGCGACCTTGATAGCGCGAAGCCTGAAGAAGTCGAAGACCAAATAGTCGATTTGCTCGGTTGCGATTCATCCGACATTATCCGTGCAAGTGGAAAAACAGGAATGGGAGTGGTGGATATTCTGAATGCTATTGTCGAAAAGATTCCTGCGCCATCTGGCGACCCCGATGCTCCCTTACAGGCGTTGATTTTCGACTCGGTTTTCAATCCCTTCCGAGGCATTATTGCCTACTTTAAGATTGTCAACGGAAGATTACGTAAGGGCGATTTTGTCAAATTCGTTGCCACCGGCAAAGAATACGATGCCGACGAAGTTGGTGTTTTGAAACTAACGATGTCGCCACGCGACGAAATATCGGCAGGCAACGTTGGGTATATCATATCGGGGATAAAGACTTCGAAAGAAGTAAAAGTGGGCGACACAATCACTCATGTCGACTCGCCATGTGATTCTGCTATCGACGGATTTGAGGAGGTCAAACCTATGGTATTCGCCGGAGTATATCCTATAGATGCCGAAGATTTCGAAAATTTGCGAGCATCGTTGGAAAAACTTCAATTGAACGACGCATCGTTGACGTTCCAACCTGAATCTTCCGCTGCATTGGGTTTCGGATTCCGTTGTGGCTTCCTTGGGTTATTACATATGGAAATCGTTCAGGAGCGTCTCAGCCGCGAATTTGACATGGATGTTATTACGACCGTGCCGAATGTCTCCTATCATGTTTTCGACAAGCATGGCGAAATGAAGGAGGTACACAATCCGTCAGGCTTGCCCGAAGCCACACTTATCGACCACATTGAAGAACCGTATATCAGAGCGTCGATAATCACTGCGGCCGACTATATAGGTCCGATAATGACTCTGTGCCTTGGAAAGCGCGGAATTCTTATTCGTCAAGATTACATTTCGGGCAACAGAATGGAACTCATTTTCGACATTCCTCTGGGTGAAATTGTGATAGATTTCTATGACAAATTGAAGTCAATTTCGAAAGGTTACGCTTCGTTTGATTATCATATTCAGGATTTCCGCGATTCTCGCCTTGTCAAACTCGACATTCTTCTCAACGGGGAAAGTGTGGATGCATTATCGACTTTGACCCACATAGACAACGCCCAGACTTTTGGCCGGAGAATGTGCGAAAAACTGAAGGAATTGATTCCACGTCAACAATTCGATGTGGCTGTTCAGGCGGCAATAGGCGCAAAAATCATTGCCCGCGAAACTATCAAGGCGGTCAGAAAAGATGTCACCGCCAAATGTTATGGCGGCGACATTACCCGTAAACGTAAACTTTTGGAAAAGCAAAAGGCTGGTAAGAAACGAATGAAACGAATCGGCTCGGTGGATGTGCCTCAAAAAGCATTCCTTGCCGTCCTTAAACTCGACTAGACATCATAAACCGTTGCTCAATAATGAGTAGCGGTTTAGTTTTGCCAAAGCCGAGGCATATTCATATTCAATTTCGAGACTTTGTCCTTCTGCCTCAACAAAGTAGTTGAGTTCTTGAATAAAAGTCAACAATGAAATCTGCCCTCCGTCAAGAGCTTTGCGCAATGTGGCCGCATTTTGGCTGTCGTTAATTATTGGAGAGTATTTTTCAAGTTGACGCTTGAGGTCGATTACCTCTTTCATATTTTTCCTGATTTCAGCCGAACTTCTTTCGATGGCATAATTTGCTGCTACGTCATAAGCCTCTTTTCGTGATACTGCGGCCGCTTTCTTGTTGCGGTTTGAGAAGAATGGCAGCGTCATGCCGATAGTAAACCCGTTGAAGTGGTCACCGAGTTCAAAAGTATGTTTGTAGCCGATACGGAAGTCGGGTAGGGCTTCTTTTGACAATTGGTCGATACGCATATCTTCCGTTTTCGAAAGTAGTGAGTTGACGCGAGAATCGGGGTCGTATTCTGCGACCAAGCGATAATATTCTTCTTCAGGAAGAATTGAGTCGGAAGGATAGTCGACAATCGCCTCGACGATTTTATCCACGTTATTGTTCCCATTAAGAGCCTTCAAGTCAGCCGAAAGAGATGTCAACTCAAGACGGCAATCGTCAAGACGGTGCTCATATCCTAAACGCTCAATTTTCAGTTTGTTTATGTCGAGGATTGTGGAGTTGCCCATTTCGTAACTTTTTTGGTATTTTGCCGAGAGTTCGTCAATTAGTTCCAGTTGGCGTGCGACAAGAGCGATTTTCTTTTTGGCATAAGCGATTTTTATAATAGTTTGCTTTATTTCCAAAAGAATCTCAAGTTTCCTCGAGGTAGAGGCGAATGATATGGCTTCCGCTTCAGCGGCAATGGCTCGGCTTCGGCTTGAATATACGCCTGGCCATTCCATTGATTGACTGACCGATAAATCCCATTTTTGCCCTGCTTTTCCAAAAACCTGATCATAGTCTATTTCTGGGTCGGGAAGATTGTTGGTAGGAAGCAACGAACGGACATCGCCAGAGGCTTTTGCTGCAAGGGCATTAAGTTCGGAGTTGTTTTCGGCTATTTGTCGGACGATGTAATTGTAATCTGACGAAAATGCCGAAATGGCTATTATCAACGATAGAACGGTTGCCGTTATTCTATTTGTTTTCATTTCGTCGTTCTATTAAGTAATAAACTGTTGGTGTTATAATAAGATTTAGAATAGTGGCTGATACAAGTCCGCCGAGGATTACTATCGCCAAGGGCGATTGTATTTCGTTGCCTGGTTCGCCGCTACGCAAAGCAATCGGCACAAGGGCGAG
>JAFZPB010000258.1 GCA_017552595.1 Muribaculaceae bacterium | reverse complement strand
TACTTTGTCGCTAATTCGTTCATATAGTTGTAGTTGTCAATTTGATTATTTCGTTTAGGAGACGGCTAAAAAAGCCGCTATTATTCAAACTACAAAGGTAGTCAAAATTCGTCAAACGGCAAAAAAGAATTGTGAGGAATGGGCGTTTTTCTTAAAGGTTTTGGCGGAGGTATTCTTCGCAGGCGAGGGCGAGATAGCGAAGATTATCCAACGCAACACACAAAGAATTTGTTTTATTTGTTTTATTTGCATTACCAAAATTAATATGCTATAAACGGAAATGCCCGGCATCATGCCGAGCATTCAAAATAATTGAGACTTGGTGCGCGACATCTACCTGACGATAATTTTCTCCGCCGTGCCGTCACTGTAGCGGGCGAGGCAAACTTGCCCCGCCTGCGGTTTCTCGATGCGAATACCTTGTAGGTCGTAATAGCCTTCCACAGTTTTCGCTGCATTGTCAGCCTTGAGGTTATCAACGCCACCCATATCCTGAATGTCAAAGTCTTTCCAGACGTTTGCCGATTTATACTTGTCAATGCACTCATGCCAAACGAACAATTTGCATGCTGAGATGTTAACACCTGAAAAAACAACGGGAGATATGTTTTGAGGCTCCTCCGCGTGATTTGCGACCGACGTTAGCCCCGAGCAGCCATAAAACGCTTCTTTGTCGATTGTCGTGACGGAGTTTGGAATAACAATGCTTGTCAGCCTCGAGCATCCACGGAATGCGTCGGAGCATATTATTGTGACGTGGTTGGGGATAACAATGTTTGTCAGCCCTGTGAAACCGAAAGCATACGAACTGATGTAAGTGACGGAGTTGGGAATTGTGATAGATGTTAAGTCGCTGCAGCCGAAAAAAGCAGCGTAGCCAATCGAAGTGACGGAATTGGGGATATCAATGCTTTCCAGTCCCGTGCAGCTGCCGAACGCATGCTGGCCAATCGATGTGACGGAGTTTGGGATAATGATGCTTTTTAGTCCCGTGCAACCGTAGAACGATTCGGAGCCAATCGAAGTTACGGAGTTTGGGATAATGATGCTTGTTAGTCCCGCGCAACCGTAGAACATTTCGGGGCCAATCGAAGTGACAGAATTGGGGATTGTCACAGATGTCAAGCCGCTGCAACCATTGAACACAGACCCTCCGATTAACGTGACAGAGTTGGGGATAATGATGCTTGTTAGTCCAGTGCAGCCGGCGAAAGCCGACGACCCTATTAAAGTGACGGAGTTGGGTATTGTCACAGAAGTCAAGCCGACAAGTCCATCGCATAAATGAGCAGGTATCTTCTGTACTTCGCTACCAAAAGAGAAAGATTTGATCGCTGGAATGTTAATAAACGGGGCTCCAAGATAAAAATCATCGCAATTTTTTGCATTCCAATAGACTTCAGTCAAGCCGCTGCAGTCGTTGAAAGCATATGAGCCGATTGAGGTAACCGAGTTGGGTATTGTCACGGATGTCAAGCCACTGCAGTAGCGGAAGGCATTTGAGTCAATTGAAGTGACAGAGTTGGGGATTTCAATGCTTGTCAGTCCTGAGCAGCCAGCGAACGCTCCCCATCCGATTGAGGTGACGGAGTAGGTTTCGTCGCTATATACTGAAGAAGGTATTTTTATCGCCCCGCTGAGACTTGAATATCTGGGAAGTGTGGAATTCTGATACGTTAACGTAACCGATGTGCCGTCATCATTACGATTGTAGCATAGACCGTCGAACATAAAGTCGTATGCGGAAGAAGAGAGAGGGAAGAGTGAGATGAGTAAAAGGTGTAAAAAATTTTTGTAAATTGAGAAAGTTGATGTAAATTTAGCCATTGTTATACAATAGTTTTGCGCCTCTCGGTCCTCACGAATTCGGCAGTTGAAAAATGGATATATAAGAAGCGTAGGACTTGTTTGTCTGTTTATTTAACAAGTGAGCACTTCCATTTTAGCTGATTTCTTGTTAAGGTCAAAGAGCAAAACGCTTCCATTTTGTTTTAGCGGGTTATCCCGCCTTATGTCTTTTGGAGATAAACCCGAACCGTCAGCATACCAACGACCAGAATTCAATGCGGACTTTTCCGTTCTCCATTTGCAAAGGTAAGAAATATTCACAATAATGCAAAATTGCATGACACATAATTCATGATTTGGCAGCGACGGAAATAATGACGACAATACGAGCAACTTAATAACAACATGGACAACAATTTGTTAGGTTGTTTTGGTTGTCCTTGGTTGTATGTGTTGTTTGATGGGAAAGCGGTTTTCAGTTTTCTTCTTGCTGGCGGAGATATTCTTCGCAGGCGAGGGCGAGTTCGTCGTACCATTCTTGTCCGAAACGGCGGATAAGCGGTTCGCGGAGGAATTTATAAAGGCGAATGCCGTTTTTGCGGCCGAGGGCCTCGGCGCAACGGCAGATTTTCCATCGATGGTAGTTGACGGCCGTGAAGGTTGGGTATTCGGTGATACGGACGGGGTAGAGGTGGCACGAAACGGGCTTCATGAAGTCAACACGTCCTTCACGGAAGGCTTTTTCGATTGCGCATTGGCACATTCCTCCTTCGGCGAAGGTTGTGAACACGCAGTTCTGGCCGCCGACAATCGACGTGACTAAGTCACCTTCCTCGTCGATGTAACTCACACCCTGTTCTTTTATTACCTCTTTGGCTTGCGGCAAGAGGTCGTCCCAGATTTCGGGCAGTATTTTTTCGATGATGTCGCGTTCTTCCTCTGTGATTGGCGCACCGGCGTCGCCGTCAATGCAGCACTGACCGAGACACGACTGCAGGTCGCAGCAGAACATCCGTTCCGCCAAGTCGAGGCTCACGAGGGTGTTTCCTATCTGAAGCATATATTCCTCGGTTTCTTCGGTCATGTTCCTGAATAGATTGTCGCCGTGGATGTCAAGCGGTCGTAACGCTCGTCCGACCGACGGTAATATACGGCGATGACATACTCGTTGACAGTCTGATATTTATCGCCTTCAATTACGTCGGTAAGCCCTATGTTCTCCCCGTTTGGAACGGCAAGAATCTGATAATTGTATGCACCCTGTTTCAGCAGCGGGGTGGCTTCGTAAGCATTGAAAACGCGGTTGTAGACCATACGGGAGTCGGGGTCGAAGCGCCGGCAGGTGAAGTCGCCGTCGAGGAAGAGGTCATAGCCTTCTATTTCGTCGGTGGGCAGGGAGAAGTGGACGGCAACATAGTCGGCTTCAATTTCGCTCTGCGACGAGTCGTATTCGCGGATGAGAAACCGTCCGTGTTGGGTTTGGTCGTAGGCATATGGCTGTGTGGCGCGAATTTCGTCGGAACGGAGGGTAATGTGATAGAATGGCTCGAAGTAGTCGATGTGCTCGACACCCATCATCGGGATGGTCACCGATGTGAATTCCACGCGGCGGTATTCGTTTCCAGCGGGGAAAATCAGCGGGCGAAGGTGCTCGTAATAAGCGGTTTTGCCGGAAAATCTCGAGGGGCGGCTGATGAGAATGGCATTGTCGAGGCGGCCGTTTTGTTCGACTCTGACTCTCAGGTCGCTCATTATGTTTTGCACTGGCGAGCGTTCAATATCGACGGCGATTGACAGTTGCTGATTGTGTTCGTTGTAGTCGATATCTGTGCGTGAAGTGACTTCTGCGTTGATTTTCATCGAATATTCGCTTATCATAAACCGTGTTTGCAGCAGGGTGTGGTCGGGGTCGCTTTCATCGTAGACTCGGAGGAGATAGTTGCCCGATTTTGTGGGACGCATATCGTCGTTGGGGATAAATAACGAATAGTGGGTATAGTGGGTTTTGGTAAGTTGCGAGTATTCGTAATCCTCTATTTTTCCCTCGTTGAAACCGTCGATGTATTCGGCATCGACAAGGCTCGACGGTTGCCAGTCGGCGTTGCAGTGAACGAGCGAATAGCGGAGATATGAGCGCTCTTCGCCGATTTCGTCGAAGGAGATGGCTATGCGGTCCTCGCCGACGAGGGGAATCACTGCGGGAGCATAGAAGTTGCCTTCGAGACGGGTTTCGAGAGTGCGGAAACGGGAGTCGAAGATGCCTGGTTTTGTGTCAACTTCGGCATAAACGCAAGTTGTTGACAAAAAACAAAGTAATAATATAAATTTAAAGCGTTGCATTAGTTGTTTCTGAGGTGGTTGTCGATGATTGTTATTGCGTCTTCGATATATTGCATGCAGGGTTTTCGGTCGGGACGGGTGAGGAGTTCTCCGCAGACAATCGAACCGTTTTTCGCCTTGAACTGGTCGATTAATTCGCTGGTGGAGCGATAGACTGCGGGTTTGTCTTTCGGCGTTTTGAAAGAAACGATGCCGTTGACGATGGCTGTGCCCGACAATGTGCCGCATATTTGGCGTTGTCCGGCCATTCCTGCCCCCATGGCGGCGGCGATTTCGGCGGCTTTGGTTTCGTCGAGTCCGGTAACGTCGTCGAACACCATCACCACGCATTGAGCGCAATTATAACCCTCGCGATGAAGTCGGCGAGCGCGTTCGATGCGCTGTTGGAGAGTTAAATTCATATTAAACAATTCCTTTAATTATTGCTTCTTAATATAGTGATTACCATTGAATGGGTGCAATGCCATTGCGGGTAAGGTATTCGTTTGTACGGGAGAAATGTTTGTTTCCGAAGAAACCGCGGTAGGCACTCAACGGAGATGGGTGTGGCGAGGTCAAAACGAGGTGGCGCGACTGGTCGATAAGCGGACGTTTACTGATGGCGAAACTCCCCCAAAGGAGGAAGACGAGGTTGTCGCGGAATTCTGAAAGGCGCTGGATTATGGCGTCGGTGAATGTTTCCCAACCTTGGCCGCGATGAGATGCGGCGCGGTGGGCTTCGACGGTGAGTGTGGCGTTGAGGAGCAGCACGCCCTGACGCGCCCATCGTTCAAGATTGCCTGATGTTGGAATCGGCAGTCCGAGGTCGTCGTGGATTTCCTTGTAGATATTGACGAGTGACGGCGGAATCTCCACACCGTCGTTTACCGAAAAGCATAGGCCGTGTGCCTGCCCTGGTTCATGGTAGGGGTCTTGGCCGATAATCACCACTTTGACTTTGTCGAAGGGGCAAATATCCATGGCGGCGAATATTTTAGCGGCCGGAGGATATACAACGCGAGTGGTATATTGTTGGCGCACGAACTGCGTGAGTTTAACGAAATAGGGTTTGTCCCACTCGTCGGCGAGCGCACGTTTCCATGATTC
>JAFZPB010000257.1 GCA_017552595.1 Muribaculaceae bacterium | reverse complement strand
TTGAAGCCCACGACAGTATCAAGCCCGTCGCTCTTGCCGAATTCGTAGACGATATGCAAGCCGTACCAGTTTTCGATTGAATCATTACCCGCGCCGCCCGCAAGGGTGATATGGTCGCCCTCGTTGTACAGCGTATCGTTACCCGCGCCGCCGACGACATAAGCCCAAACGCCTTCATTAAAGAAGTAATCGTTACCAGCTCCACCATTGAGCGTCACTTGTTCGCCGCAGGAATAGATATAATCTTCGCCCGCATCGCCTAACAACGAACTATAATCGCCGTAGTTGTAAATTTCATCGTCATCATCGCCGCCGAGCAGAGTGTTTTCGTCGCCAAAGTTGACAAAAATATCTTCGCCCGCGTCGCCCGCCATCGAACAAAGGTTAGCATAATTGACAATTTCATCGTCACCATCGCCGAGAGTGACATAAGCATCATTGCCGCGATTTTCGACTGAATCATCACCAATGCCGCCGTCTATGCTTACGTCCCCGCCGCGATTAGTAAAGGTGTCGTCGCCGCCTTCGCCGTAAAGCTCCGCACATTCAGCCGAATTGTCAATGAAATCATCGCCGTCGCCGACAAAGATTGTCGATTTGTAGCCCGTGACGGATACATTATCTCCGAAGAGATAAATTTCCGTCTTACCGTTGGTAACCGTGTCGCTATCGTCGCCGCCGTAAATCGTAGCGTTATAGCCGTAATTGTTGATAACGTTGTTACCAGCGTCGCCGTAAATCAAGGCGTTAGTCGCGTGATTGGTAATGGTATCGTCGCCGTCGCCGCCTCTGATTGTCGCTTCGTTGCCGCCGCCTAATTTGGCAACGTAATAAGTGCCGTCACTTTTAACCGACGCGCCGTTGGAACTCATATCACCATCTTCAATTTCTTCGTCAGTAAATGCTTCGCCCATTTCATAATACGAAATGCTATTCCAAATGTAGTCGTTACCGGTACCGCCGCTGATTGAAACGTTATCGCCGCCGTTGTTGGTTAAAGCATCGTCGCCCACGTCGCCCGCAATTTTTACGGTGTCGCCCGAATTATTGACGGAGTCATTGCCCGTGCTACCGGTTATCGTGATTTTATCGCCCTCGTTGAAGATTAAATCGTTGCCGGCACCCGCATTGATTTTGACCGTGTCGCCGTAATTTTTGATGGTATCGTTGCCCGACGCCGCACCGATTGAAACGTTATAGCCGCTGTTGGTAATGGTATCTGCACCTTTGCCGCCCTTCATGGTGACTTTATCCCAATAATTCGTTGCGAAGTTATTTTTAACGGAAACGGTCTTTTTATAGGTGTCGTAAGCGAAGGTGGTATCAGCGGCTTGCTTAGCGTAGTAACGCATGAAGATATAGCCGCCCGCGTAAATTTCATGAGGCGCGTCATCGAAAATTTTCGTCGTCAAGATTGTCTCGAAGACTTCGGGGTCTTTGGCGTATTCGACAACATCATCGTAACGTTCGTCGTCAAGCCCGTGAATCAGCTCGGCGGAGCCGCCTTCTGCAAGAAAGTCGGGCAAGTCTTCGAAGTAATTGACATTGCTTGCCATGAGTCCGTGAACGAGTTCATGAATTAAAGTTCTGTCTAATGTCAGGTCGAACGAAAAGCCGTGACGATTATCAAGTGACATATTTTTGAAATATGCCATGTTCACGCACAGAACACGCGATTCATAAACTTTCTTTTCGTCGCCGTCAATGTATTCAAAGTCGACGTAAGCCACAGTATCATCGTCAGGGTCGTCTTTAAATTTCAGTTGGAGACGTGAATTGGTCGTGTCGACGTCGGTGAAGGAAAAGCCGTAACTTTCCTTAATCAGCGCAAGCGCATCATGAAGCCACCAGCTGTAAAGCCCAGTGATGACGTATTGTTGGTCTTCGGTCAGGAATTTTTTATCGGGGATACCGAAAATAGTCAAGCCGTCGATAATGAACGATGAACCTTCGGGGTATTCCGCCTCGCCAGTTGAGGGCAGAATATCGGTTTTGGTCTTGGTGACTTTACCGCCCGCGTCGGAACCGCTAATCGCGCCAGTGTCGGCGTTATCAAGAATGATGCCGCACTTTTCGACAAGGAACGTATGCCAATTTTTAGCGGCTTTAATGTCGGCAAGGAATTTTTTCCTAACCGCGCTGAAACTCTTGAAGTTTGAACTAGCTTTAATCGCCTCGTTGAGCGCGGCTCCGCC
>JAFZPB010000256.1 GCA_017552595.1 Muribaculaceae bacterium | reverse complement strand
GTATCACAAGGCTGCCGTATTGATGCACAAAGTCCACCTCGGCTGATGCATCAACCTTGTCCCTAAGCCAATAGTTGCGCCTAACACCAAACTCGTAGTTCTCGGCTATCAGCTCTTGAGCCACAATGTGCTCGGCAACGCGGCCTTTCCAAACAGACATGATGTCGCCCCCATCGAAAATTTCGCTTCTAACTCCTGCATAATAGTTCACAAGACCCGTGTCGAGCCACAGCAGTTTCGGTTTCCGTCGGTAGTTGGGCATCAGGGGGATTTGTTCTGCTGTAATTGGGTAGGCAAGTTCCAAAAGCAGAGCACGCTCTATAGTTCTCAGCGCATCGCCCATTTCGCGCGAACGGTAGTTGCTCGCAGCGAAATTGTTGAAACTTATGGGCTCTGCTGCATACGTCCATCCTTCCTTGATGATATGACGCATTACGGCTGCCATCGTGGTGTTGCGGGCATATTTTTGCACATCATCGCTGTAGGCATTCCTGTACGAACTATATATACCATCTATCGCCATCACATCCCTACGTTCGGCATATTTCATAACGGCCTCGGGCATTCCGCCAACCACGATGTAATTCAAAAAATGATTCATCAGCCGGTTGTGTATGGCATCGGCATTAAGCGACCTAACAATATCTGCATCATACTCTTCGCCAATTCCGTTGAGGAATTCGACAAACGAGCATGGGCGCAAAGCCATGTATTCCACCCTTCCTACTGGGAACGAAATCTGCGTATCAATCAGCGTTTCGAGCAACGAGCCCGCTGCCACCACATAGAGCCAAGGGGCTTCTTCTCTGAAATAGCGCAGCAAACGAACGGCATCAGGCGAATTCTGAATTTCGTCTATGAACAACAACGTCTGACCGTCGGTCTTTCTTTTTCGGCAATGAATATATATTCTGTCGATTAGCGCGGGGATGTCGTCGTCAACAAACAATTCACAATCGCGCTTACGGTCAAGGTTCAAGTAAAGATAATTGTCGAAGTTGGCGGCAAACTGGTCAATTAGGGTCGTCTTTCCCACTTGCCTGGCTCCACGGAGAACCAAGGGCTTGTGTTCTTTTGACAACTTCCACTGTTCAAGTCGTTGTAATGCTGTTCTCTGTATCATTGTATCATTGTGTTAGAATTTATTGTTGTCTTAATTCGGGTGCAAAGATACAAAAATTTTGTAACATATTGATGGCAACTTTAATTATTTTTTGTTTTATTTTGAGGGATACAAATAGAAAGCCGAATTGAAGCACATTCCTAATCATTATCATTGCCTCACTCGAACCTGACGACGGCTTTTCGGGTGATTTTCCAGCCTGTGCCTTCGCGCGAGGCGGCGCCTTCCTCCTCGGTGATGATGTGGCGCGGCTGAATGGCCGTGTTTCCGCTGATTTTACACGCGGGCTTGACGAACTGCGACACGCTAATCATCGCCGTGGCAATGGCGTCGGGCGTGTCGAGGAGGATGAACGTGCCGTTTTGTCCGTCGGCGGTGGTGAGTTGGTAGATGCTCTTGCCGATTTGCTCGACTGCGGAGGCTTGCGAGAAAGTTCCGTCGGGATTCGGGGCTGCGAGATAGAAGATTTCCGATTGTCCTCCGAATGACGACGCGGCAGTCTGCGGTTCGTCCGACGGTTTTTCCATCGGTTTTTCTATCGCTTTTCCCATCAGATTAGCTGCGGCATTGTCGAGGTTGATGCCGACGCTTTCGACTTCGGTTTCTGCGACGGAAACGGCTTCAGAAACGGTTTCCGAGGCGGTCGGAGCCGTCATTTTCGCCTCCAATTCCTTGATTTGGGCTTCCATTCGGCGGCATTTCCGTTCCAAATGCTCCAAACGCTGGAAAAGTTCTTCCAAATCCTGCGGCGGCAGGTCGCTTTCTTTTTTATTGTTGTTAAAATTAAACATCAATTTAAATTTTTCGAGCGGAGCTCTCAAGGAACTCCAATTTACAAAAGTACTATGTACAATTTATTTACAATTTTTTCTTATTTACAATTTATTTCTGTAGTTATGGAGTTAAGAAGTTATCGCGGCTTGGCCGCTTTGAAGTTAAGCCAATAGTTTGAAACATACGGCATAACTACTCTAACTTCTTTAACT
>JAFZPB010000255.1 GCA_017552595.1 Muribaculaceae bacterium | reverse complement strand
CGGAAAATCGCACCGGAGAACACCCACGGGTGGAAGCGGTCGAGCGATTCCTCTTTGCCGCGACGCAATGTCACTGAACGATATTCTTTCATAACAGCGTTATTTTATGAAGAAGCGATAGATGTCGTTGCCGTTGGCGTAGAGAAGAAGCGCGATAATGAAAATTATACCAGCCGTTTCGGCATATTGGAGAAACTTATCCGACGGCTTCCTGCGGGTGACGATTTCCCAAAGGAGGAAGAGCACATGGCCGCCGTCAAGTCCTGGAATGGGTATAATGTTCATGAATGCGAGGATTACGGAAAGGAACGCCACGATATTCCAGAAAGCGAGCCATTGCCATTGGTCGGGGAAGATGCTGCCGATTGTGCCGAAACCGCCGAGCGATTGGGCGCCTTCAGAAGTGAAGACATACTTAAACTGGCTTACGTAATTGGTCAGCGTGGTCACGCCGAGGTCCCAACCTTTAGGAATGGAGCGCCATAAAGAGTATTCTATGGTTTCGACTTCGTAAACGTCGGTAATCGGGGCGAGTTGGATACCGATTTTGCCATGCTCAGTTGGGGCGAGGTTCACCGAAATGGTGTCGTTGCCGCGCAACAGACCGATAGCCACCTCTTTGCCTGCGTTTTTCTTCAATTCGGCAGTAAATTCCGTATAGGCGGTCGTTTTCACCGAATCGACCGAAATAATACGGTCGCCCTTCTGAATGCCCGCAAGTTCGGCAGGCTCTTTGGGAGCGAGAGCAGCCACAACCACTGGCATGCGATACGAGCAGAATGCCACACCGGTGGTGTCCTTTTCAAGGGCGAATATAAACTTTTCGGGAATGGCAATTTTCACGGTGTCAGCATGGTTTCGGAGCACTGTCACCTCTTTTGCCTCAATCATTTTGAGTCGATAATTATCGTCGGAGGCTGAAAGCGGTTCACCGTCGGCAGCCAAAGGAATATCGCCGTTTTGGAAACCTACCGCCAATGCCGCAGCAGGATAGTCCATACCTTCGTAGGCCTTGTCGAATGGCACGATTTGCTCGCCGTATGTATAGACGATTCCAGCATATATAATGATGGCTGTCAGAAAGTTGAACAACACACCGCCCAGCATGACGAGCAGTCGTTGCCAAGCGGGTTTGGTGCGGAATTCCCACGATTGGGGTTCGGCGGCGAGGTCCTTTGCGCTCTGCGTCTCGTCAATCATTCCGGCGATGGCACAATATCCGCCAAGAGGCACCCATCCGATGCCGTAGGTAGTGTCGCGCCACGTGGGTTTATGGTCGGCTGGCGTCGGCTCGGCTTCGAAATCCTTCGACGAGAAGAATTTCACGCCCTTGCCGGGCTTCCATTTGAAAATCGAAAAATACGGGTTGAAAAACAAGTAGAACTTTTCAACCTTAATACCGAAAAGGCGTGCGAAGAAATAGTGGCCGAGTTCGTGGAGAAACACCAACAAACCCAAACCGGCAATCAACTGCAACGCTTTTATCCAAAATGCTGAATCCATTTATCTTAATTGTTGTTTTATATCATTGTTTTTGCTATTTCGCGGGCTTCGGCGTTCGACGCCACATAATCCTCAAACGACGGCGAGGCGACGAACTGCGCCCTCTCAAGCGTCGCGACGATGATGCGGTAGATGTCGAGGAAGCCGATTTCGCCGCGGAGGAAAGCCGCATTGGCTATCTCATTGGCGGCGTTGACCACGCATGCTGTGTTGCCCCCGCGACGCAATGCCTCGTAGGCAAGGCTGATGCACGGGAAACGTTCCGTGTCAGGTTCATAGAACTCGAGCGGACCGCAGTCAGTCAACGACAGGCGTTCGGCGTCAGTGGCGAGCCGTTCGGTTTCACCAAGAGCGTATCTGATAGGCAGGTGCATGTCGGGCAATCCAAGTTGCGCCTTGACCGAACCATCGACAAATTCCACCAGCGAGTGGATTATCGACTGCGGATGCACCACCGCCTTGATTTTTTCCGCACCCACGCCGAAGAGCCAATGGGCTTCGATTATTTCGAAAGCCTTGTTAAGCATCGTGGCGGAGTCGATGGTGATTTTAGCGCCCATCGACCAGTTGGGGTGACGGAGGGCTTCGGCGGGAGTGACTGTACGCAGTTGGT
>JAFZPB010000254.1 GCA_017552595.1 Muribaculaceae bacterium | reverse complement strand
GTCGTGCCGTTCATTTCCTTTGGTATAGAGCACCTTGAGGACAAACTGCAAAACGGAGAAGACTACACAATCACCCCCTCCCCAGGCAAGAAAATCGACCCCAACGACGACGGCATGTTCGACTCGGAACAACAGGCCTCCGAGCACAGGGAATATGTGTCGGAAATCATCGGCAAAAACAAAATCGCCTCATATCTGACCGAAGCCGAACTTCAGAACGCACTGAAATTCGTCTATCGTACTGCCCGAACCGCCCTCGAAGAAAACGGAGCGAACAGCCTTTTCCTCGCCTTAGGCCTATTGAAGTGGTATGAAAACGGCAAAAGCGAACAGCCGCGCTATGCGCCGATTCTCCTCCTCCCCGTAGATATCATCCGCAAAAGCGGCAACAACTACATCATCCGCAAGCGCGACGAAGACACAATACTGAATATTACGCTCGTCGAATTGCTAAAGCAGAACTTCAAGATTAACCTCGACGCTCTGAAAGTTCTGCCGAAGGACGAAAGCGGCGTTGATGTCAAAAAGATTTTCACATACTTCCGCCGCGCTATCGAGCAGCAAAACCGCTGGAACGTCATTGAGGAATCGATGCTCGGCATCTTCTCGTTCAACAAGTTCGTGATGTGGAATGACATCCACACCAACGCCGAAGAAATGCGGAAAAACCTCATCGTGGCGTCGCTAATCGAGAAAAGCGACCAGCAGGAACCGCCCACCGACGCTACCGACGCCCGCGAAATCGACAAAAACACGCCGCCCGATGCCTTCGCCATTCCTCTCGACGTGGACTCTTCGCAAATGGAAGCCATCGTCGAATCGGGCAAAGGACGCACGTTCATTCTTCACGGCCCTCCGGGAACAGGCAAGTCGCAGACAATCACCAATATGATTGCCAACGCCTTATATCAGGGCAAGCGAGTGCTTTTCGTCGCCGAAAAAATGGCGGCCCTAACCGTCGTGCAGTCGCGTTTGGACAAAGTCGGACTGTCGCCGTTCTGCCTTGAACTCCACTCCAACAAAGCCACCAAAAAACATTTCCTATCGCAAATGGAAGAAGTGCTGAACATCACCAAGATAAAATCGCCTGAACAGTACGCCGCCCGAGCCGCCGAACTATTTGAAGAGAGGAAAGCCCTCAGCCGATATATGGAGGTTCTCCACAAGACATTGCCTTGTGGATTAAGTCTTTACGATGCCATCTCCGCTTATCTCGGAATCGAAGGCGATGAAATCGGCGAAGCGCTCCCCGACATTTCGGCCATCAACGCCGACTATATCAACCGATGTCAAGGGCAGGTTGACCAAATCAATGCCGTGCTCGACATTTCGGGTATTCCGCAAGACAATGCCCTCTTTGGACTTGAGCCCGTCGACAACCGTCAGGAAACTCTCGACGCCATACTCGCCATACTCAGCGAATTCAATGCAACTTTGACCGAATTCAACTCCCGCCGCTCTGCGTTCCGCGACTCCACTGGCATCGGCATCCAGTACGAGTCTGACTGCACATGGCTCAAAATGCTTATCGAGCACCTCCTGACCGAGAAAAAGCGCGACGAACTACTCGTCAAAATATCCTCAACCTACTCTGCCGAGTTCGCAAACATCGACATGAAGGCGTTCCGCCGCGAATGGGACGGAATCAAGGCCAAATGGTTCCTGCCGCGATATTTCGCCAAAAAGAAGTTCATCAACTCTCTGCAACGCTTCGGCGCGATTTTCGAGTCGGGCATCGACGACGCTTTCAACCTCGTCGACGAATACCAAACTGCCGGCAACGCCCTCCCCGTTCAGGTCGAAAATATGGTGGCTTTCGCCCAACAGAACAACTTCAGCCATCAAGACCGTTTCAACGCCTACCTGCGCTTTGTCGGTGCGGCAAAGGAGGCAAACCGACAGATTTTCGTCAACGACGCTTCGGCGATTGTCAATCTCAACGACCGCCTTTCGGCACTCGTAGGCGACCTCAACTCGCGCACGAATCCCGCCAACACGAAAGCCAACATCATCGGCAACGTGGCGAAATGGATTGCCTCCTTCGACAAGATGCGCGACTGGTATCACTGGGTCGACAAAAAGCGCGAACTCCTGTCGTTGAGCCTCGCCCCGTCGGTAGCCCTTATTGAAAAAGGCGTCGCTCCCGACAAAGCCATCGACTCCTTCCTGAAAGGCGTTTACC
>JAFZPB010000253.1 GCA_017552595.1 Muribaculaceae bacterium | reverse complement strand
CGTGGCAAAATACGAGGCGGCGAAAACCCGAATCGAAAAGTTGCTTAAAGAGTTGAAAGAAGAAAAAGCGAAGACAGCCGACGCACAAAGCCAAATCAAGGCCAAAGAGAAGCGCATCAAAGAGTTGGAGGCAGAAATCGCCACTTTGAAAGACATCCTCAAGCATTATGTCGAACAAATTGACGCGCTCGGCAAAGAGAACGAAAGCCTCAAAGCGGAGAATGCGGAAGTAAAGGCGCAAAACACCCAACTGACGTCGCAGGTGAACGAAACCCGACAGAAAAACGCCGTGCTCTCCGAGAAGATGACGCTCGCCGAAAAACTCAATGTCACCGGCGTAAGCCTCACCGCCATCAACAAGAAAGGCAAGTCGGAAAAGAATGTCGAGAAAGCCAAACAACTGATGGTCAGTTTCACAATCCCCCAAAACAACTCCACTCCAGTGGGTGAAAAGAAAATATACTTGCGCATTACCAGCCCCGAAGGCAATTTGCTCGGAGCAACAGGAGGATTCCCCTTCGAAGGCAAGCAACTGCAATTCACCGCACGTAAATCAGTGGAATACGGTGGAGAAGAAATTGCAGGAATAAAAATGTACTGGGATGTGAACACCGTTCTCAGTCAAGGCGAATACCTTGTCGAACTCTTCACCGACGGCTACCGCCTTGCCTCTCGGCGTTTCAATCTCAGCAAATAATCGTCCAAATCCGACAAAACGATGAACATTGAAAGCCTAATCACCGACCTTGCGCTAATCCTCATCCTCGGCGCGGCTGTCACAATATTATTCAAATGGCTAAAGCAGCCCGTTGTGCTTGGCTATATAGTGGCCGGATTCCTCGCAAGTCCCCACTTCGGCTATATCCCTTCAGTCCACACCACCGAAAACATCGAGTTCTGGGCTCAAATCGGTATAGTCGTGCTTCTTTTCACGCTCGGATTGGAATTCAGTTTCAAAAAATTCGTCAATGTGGGGGGCTCCGCCATCGTCACGGCGCTAATCATTATTATCGGCATGATGGCGACAGGTTTTGTGGCTGGCTATATGATGGGCATGTCAAGCATAAACAGCCTATTCCTCGGCGGCATGCTTTCGATGTCGTCAACCACTATTATCATCAAGGCTTTCAACGACATGGGCATTCGTCACAAGAAGTTTACGTCGCTCGTGCTTGCCGTGCTTATTGTCGAAGACCTTTTCGCCGTGTTGATGATGGTTATTCTATCGTCGATAGCGCTTAACAACTCCGTAGCAGGCGGTGAAATGTTGTTCAGTGTCAGCAAATTAGTATTCTTCATCGTTATATGGTTTGTCGTCGGCACATTTCTATTGCCGTCGATATTCAATAGAGTACGTCACCAACTCAACGGAGAGACACTTTTGGTCGTATCGATGGGCTTGTGCCTCGGCATGGCGGTGTTTTCGGTGGTTTGCGGTTTCTCTCTCGCACTCGGGGCATTCGTCATGGGTTCGATTCTTGCAGGGACAAGTTATGCCGAGCGCATTGAGCATGTAATGAATCCCGTCAAGGACCTTTTCGGCGCGGTGTTTTTCATCTCGGTGGGCATGATGGTGCAACCAGAAATCATCGTTGAATATTGGTCGCCTATTCTCATCCTTTCACTCGTTGTCATATTCGGAATGATTATCTTCGGCACATTCGGAATGCTCGTCACGGGACAGAACTTAAAAATTGCCATTCAATCAGGTTTTTCGCTAACTCAAATCGGAGAATTCGCATTTATTATCGCCACATTGGGCATGTCGCTCGGCGTGCTCGACGAGACAATCTATCCGATTGTGGTGGCAGTGTCAGTAATCACCACTTTCACTACGCCCTATTTTATCAAACTTTCCGATCCGGTCTACAATTTTGTAGAAAAGAAACTCCCAAAACGGCTCCACTTTCTCATCGACCGCTACAGCGACGAGGCCGAATCTGAAAGCGAGAAAAAAGCCCTATGGAAATCTGTCCTTAAAAAATACATATGGCGAGTCCTTCTCTATTCTATTATTTTAATAGCCATAGCGCTGACATCGCAAAAATTCTTTATTCCATGGCTTAAAGAAATTCTTCCTGATTGGTGGCGGCTCGTGGGATGCGTTGTCACCCTTGCGGCCATGTTGCCATTCCTCATCGCCCTCGCCACGCCATCCATAAAAAAATCTGAAAGCAACAAACTGAAAAAGCAAAAATCGCGCATAAATGCGCCTGTGCCCGTTGTCATACTGTCGCTTTTCCAAACGCTTATAGCCATTGACTTCGTGTTTTATGTTTTTACAGTCACATATTCGATGAAGGTTGCTGCATTATTCAGCGTATTTGTCTTCGCACTGATTATGCTCATTTTCTTCAAGCGCATCCGCAAACGGCTTAGACGATTGGAAAACAAATTCTTCGACAACCTCAACGAGCGTGAACTTCGACGCTCAGGTAAGAAGAACAGCCTCGTCAGCGGCATCCACTTGGCATATATGACTGTCGGCTACGACTGCCCGTTTGTCGGCGAAAGGCTAAAAAACTCCAATCTGCGTCAGACTTACGGCGTCAATATCGTGTCGATTCAGCGCGGAGCGCTCACCATTCCCATTCCAGGAGGCGACAACCGAATATTCCCCGGCGACATCATCGGCATTGTCGGCACCGACGAACAAATCCAACGAATTCTGCCCGATGTCGAGCGCGACGAGCAGAAAGTGACGGCACCTCACGGCAATTTCGGTCTGCATAATGTCGAACTTTCCGAAACTTCACCTCTCGTGGGCAAAAGCCTCGCCGGAGCGCGAATCCGCGAAGACCTCGCTATGCTCCTCGTCGCCACTCAACGCGACGGAGAATACACCCAACCCTACGGCGGCTACATCTTCGCCGCCGGCGACATCCTTTGGCTCGTAGGCGAAAAGGCGAAAGTCGCCGCCCTTAAGTGAGACGAACATTCATTATCCTTATTATCAACATTTTACCATGCAAGGCAATTTTTCTTACCACAACCCGACGAAACTCTATTTCGGCGACAATTCGCTCAATTATCTTAAAAATGAATTAAAGAACTACGGCCCCGTCGTTTTGCTCAACTACGGCAGCGGAAGCGTCAAACGCAACGGCATCTACGACCAAGTG
>JAFZPB010000252.1 GCA_017552595.1 Muribaculaceae bacterium | reverse complement strand
TTCAGCACAGTCTTCTACGACGAAGAATAACGTCAAAGGCGACACATCTCTTACGGCCGAACCTCTCCCCCACGACAGGCTCGGCCGTTTCGTGCTAAAAGCGTGCCTTAGGAGAGCATTTTACATACGCATCCTCGCCCTCAAATCGAAATCACGTCAAATAAATTCAATCGCAGAATGAGCCGCAAGAAGTGAAATCAACTTTCTCCAATGCAGCCATTAATCCGCCATAATCCAAAGATTCTAGTGGCTGCTTTCCTCTTGCATAACTGCACCAATTAACCTTTTTGTCCCATGAAATAGATGCAAATGTATTTGGTTTTGTGCATTTCAAAAGACACGACGGACTTTGGAAAGGTTCGCCATTTGTTATGCTTGCCAACTGACGAGAAGTCGGTGTGTCGCCAAATCTCATCGGAATCAAAATGATTTGCTCATTTGACAACTCCTCTCGCAATGTCAAATACGCACGTTTGCAACTATCCAAATCACTTGCTTTAATGAGCAAATTAACTCCTGGCTTTATCGAAATGTCATTAAGTAATCTGACTTGACTCTTAACCCTCTCAACCTCCTTATTGTTGTCAGCATTATGCAGGCTGACGTGAATTTTATCAGGTTTTGTCATATCAAGCCGCCTAACAATATCCCTGTCAAGCAATGGCAATCCATTGGTTGTCAACGTCAAATAGACAAGCGGATATAGTTCTGAAATCACGTCAAATATACCATTATATTCAAAAGGCTCACCACCACCAAGCGAAACAGATTTTGTACCCGCCATTATACACGATTTTGCAAAACAAATGACTTCTTTTGGCGACCATTGGGTCTGCCCTAATTTACTGCTTGTATTATAACAGAACGGGCAACCCTTACTGCAATAATTCGACAAGTCAATTGATATTTGCTCAATCATTGTATCAGTATTTAAGTTTATTATCGTTGTGTTTGTGATAATCCCACGCTTCTGCTTCTCCTCTTGCCATAAATTCATCCATGTGTTCCTTTGAAATAATGGTATTTGAAGATTCATTATAGTATATAAAACTATTATCGGAAGATGCCAATAGCCACCATATCATTCCATTATACACAAATTTCGGACTCCAAATACAACAAACTGGCATCAATTCTGCCAATTGTATTTGTTCTTTGTCCTTGAATTTAATGGGTATTATTTTTATCTTCTTCTGTAATTCATCTGGCAACTGTTCTATTTTTAACGGATGTGGTGGATTTGTTAGTCTTATTGCAGGCGCTTTAGATGGGCAATAATCTTGATAAAATATAAAAACTGGAAATTTTTTAGATTCAGGATTCATCATTATCGGCACATTATCATTATATATAATTTTACCGTAATCAGGTGCTCTAAATTTTTTCAAAACCACTTTGTTCCTTTCCAAAAGTTCTACTACATCTTTATCAGAAAAAAAGTCGACAAAAAACAACCCCAGTGCTCTTGACAAGCAGACAATCGTTTTATTTTTCGGTTTCAACGCCTCCACAAGAACATCAAGTTTCGACATATCAATCTTTATTACCACTTCCGACCACGCAATATTATTGAATCCGTATTTGTTGCATCCGTAACTAATTTGTTCCCATTCACCTCTGTTATCATACGGCTCTAACATTGTCACTATTTGCTCTGGCGTTAACTTAAAATTCTTAATCAAGCCCTCGTTATCATTAGAAAAAATATCCCAAAAGACATCATTAAAGCACCGCTCCGCATATTCTCCGACAGGGACAGGTCCGTCTTCTTCAATATCAATTATGCCAACATTGCCATCTTCGTCAGCACAAAACCACGAAGTGTTCATCGAGTGTGTTGCCGGGTATTCTTTATTCTGTTTCATAGTCTAATTATAATGTATCAATACTACATTAATATTTGCTCAATCATGCCTTTCTTTCTCTATTTTTTGCATTTCTTCAATAGAAATAACGTGCGGAAAAACCATCCCTCTATAAGGAAGTTCTGCCATGTGTTCTAATTCTTCACGATGTTTCTCTACTTCTGATTCGAAAAACAATGGATACTCCATTCCTGCAATCTTTAGAACATGATTATCCATCGCATATTCTTTTTGAAGTGCCGCATGCGCTTTTTTATCAACAATAATTGCCCTTGGGTTATATCTTGCCACCATATCCTCCAAATATTTATAATTTCTTAAATATAAATTCTCCAACATTCGTGTCGTGACAACTTTCTTCGCTTCATCGATTGATGTGAAATAACTATTTATGGGCTTCGGAATTATTGGCAGAAAAGGCATAATTACGCTTTTTTTGACAATAATATCTGATGTGACGTTCTTTTCATAATTATATTTACTGTATGGACTCACTATTGTCATAATAGTTGGCTTATCAGTAAAAAAATGCGCAGGACATGATGCACATGACCACGTACATTTATTGCAATGGTATAATTCTTTTTCTGAACAATATTGGTAAAAATCTACCTCATCCATACTCCTTAAAATATATGCTTCATTTCCATCTGTTAACGGCAATAAACCATATATACAGCCATTGACATATTTATCATCTTCTTCATTTGTCATAAATTCACACGGATGCCATTCTGCAATCTGAAATTTTTCACATTCGTCAAACTTGATGGGAACTCGATGAACTCTCTTGCGAAGCGCCTCTGGGAACTGGTCTAACTTCACAGGATGTTCAGGAATGTTAATCCTTTCGGCCAACATCCAATTCCAATATGGTTGTTTATAAATATAATATGGAGCCGAATTAAATTTATAATCAAACGAAACTATACTATCTTTCATCACATCGTTTATATAGAAATTTTTTTTATTATAAACTTTTAAAATCATATTAGACGACAACATTTTATGAAGAGATGAATATTTTAATGGACGTTGGTGTATCGCTTCTACTTTATCCTCAAAACAACGATAGCAATCTATCATATACAAACCTAGATCCTTCGATACACATAGATAGTTTTCAATATCTCGATTTTTTAATAATTTAATAAATTCTTTTTCCTGTCCTTTGTCTATTTGTACAATTGGATCAAATAGCCAGTCATCAAAATCATAACTGGGGTCTTTTGAAGATTCAAGCAAGTCGTAAATTTGGTCGTCTGTCAACTTAATGCGTAAATATTTCTTCCTTTTGTAATCCTCTTCATGGCCAAAAACAAGTTCTTCTATGCACGTCTGCTCAATTCCCCACGGGACAGGACCATTATCATTGTAATCCATTATCGCGACGTTTCCGTCTTCATCGGCCACATACCACGCCGTTGACATCGAGTGTGTTGCTGGGTATTCTTTATACTGTTTCATGATGCAAAGATAATTATTTTTCCTTTCTTAAATACACATTTGATGTCAAAATAATGTTTTTCTACAATATTAGATTAATGGCATAGATTAACGTAGATTAACGGCAAACGGCAAAAAGTGAAAAATTTGGAGAAAAGTTTGCGAGAGAAAAGAATTAGATGTAACTTTGCAGTCGCGTTTCTGCGGAGATTGCCCCGTGGTGTAATGGTAGCACACCGGATTCTGGTTCCGTTTGTGAGGGTTCGAGTCCTTCCGGGGCAACGAGAACAAGGTGCCTTGGCCGAGTGGTTAGGCAACGGTCTGCAAAACCGTGTACGGCGGTTCGATTCCGCCAGGTACCTCTAAGCAAGAAGCGGCTGCTCAATTTTGGGCGGCCGCTTCTTTTCGTCATTACGGGCAATCAGTTTTGTTGTTGCTCGTTTTTTGGATATGAGAGGATTTGGAAATCATCGGCATAGATTTCTGTGACGTAGCGTTTTATAGCGTTACGGTCCTCCCATGAGCGGGTACGTAGTTTGCCTTCGACATAAAGTCGCACCCCTTTCGTGACGTATTTTTCCACCACTTCGGCGGAACTGCCGAAAACGACGATGTTATGCCATTCCGTCCGTTCGGGGATGTTTACGCCTGCGCGGTTGGTGTAGGCGCGTTCGGTCGTGGCAAGCGTAAACGATGCCACGGGCGTTTTGTCGATATATCGGATTTCGGGCTGCTTGCCCACGTTTCCGATGAGAATAACTTTGTTTACCATGCTAAGAAATCCTAATTTCTAATTAAACTGCTATTTTAATCCACGATTGCGGAGAAGGGCGTCGACTGCGGGAGCATGACCACGGAAACGGATATAGAGTTCCATCGGGTCTTCGCTGCCGCCCATTTCGAGGATGTTTGCCTTGAACGATTTAGCCGTTTCGGGGTCGAAGATGCCACGTTCTTTGAAGAGTTCGAAGCCGTCGGAGTCAAGCACTTCAGCCCACAGATAGGTGTAGTAACCCGAAGCATATCCGTCGCTGCCGAAGATGTGCTTGAAGTAGGTCGAACGATAGCGGTACTGGATTTCTTCGGGCATATTGAGTGTGCGGGCAACGCCTTTTTCGAACGACGGAATGTCAAGATTTTCAGCGTCGGTCAGTTTAGCGTATTGGAGGTCAAGGAGGGCGGCACCGACGAGTTCGGTTGTGGCGAAACCTTGTCCGTGATTTGCAGCCTCTTGGATTTTCTTCACAAGTTCTTCAGGGATAACCTCGCCGGTTTTGTAGTGGCGGGCATATACGCGCATCACTTCAGGCTCGAACGCCCAGTGCTCGTGGATTTGCGATGGGAGTTCAACGAAGTCGCGGTCAACATTCGTGCCGCTTTGGCTCTTGTATTTTGCGCGACTGAGCATACCGTGAAGGGCGTGGCCGAATTCGTGGAACATCGTTTCGACATCGTCGATTGAGAGCAACGATGGAGTGTCGGCGGTAGGCTTTGAAAAGTTGCATACGTTGTAGATAATCGGGCGTTCAGCCTTGCCATTGTCGTCGATAAACGATGCTTTGAGTTCGCTCATCCATGCACCTTGGCGTTTTTCCGAGCGAGTGTAGTAGTCGGTCATAAACACTGCCACATGTTTGCCGTCAGCATCTTTAACGTCGTAAACCTTCATATCCTTATGCCAACGCGGAGCCTCTTTTTCGCTGAGTTCGGTGAATGTGACACCATAGAGTTTGTTGGCCATATAGAAAATGCCCTTGCGCACGTTTTCGACGGGGAAATATTGTCGAACCAAATCTTCGTCGAGAGCATATTTCTCTTGGCGAACTTTCTCGAGATAGTAATAATAGTCGTAGGGGGCAATGCGGAAGTTGCCATTGTTTCGGTCGACGATTGCCTGCATTTCGGCTATTTCCTCGTTGGCGCGGGCGACTGCGGGCTTCCAGATTTGAAGCAATAGGTCTTCGGCGGCCTTCACGGTTTTAGCCATAACTCGTTCGGTCATATAGTCGCCATAGGTGCGATAGCCAAGGAGGTTTGCCTTTGCGATGCGGGTGCGGAGAATGTCGTTGATAACGGGTTGGTTGTTGTATTCGCCCGAGAAAGCGAGCGAAGTGTAACCTTCATACATTTTGCGGCGCAAGTCACGAGAGTCGGCATATTGGAGCACCGGTAGGCGGCAGGGAGCATGGAGAGTAAACACCCATTTGCCGTCAAGCCCGCGGGCCTTTGCTTCTTCGGCGGCCACTGCCACAACCGATTCGGGAAGTCCCGAAAGTTCGGCCTTGTCATCGACAACGATTGAGAAGGCGTTGGTGGCGTTGAGTAGATTTTTGTTGAATTTGAGGTAGAGTTCGGAGAGACGCAGGTTGAGAGCCTTCAATTCCTCTTTCTTTTCGGGCGAAAGGAGCGCACCATTGCGGGCAAACGATTTATACGCTTCTTCGATGATACGCTTTTGGGCTGTGGTGTAGCCTGCCTTGTCGCGGTTGTCGTAGAGTTTTTTGACGCGGGCGAAAAGTTTGTCGTTCATCGAAATCTCGTTGCTGTGGGCCGAGTAGAGCGGATAGATTTTCTCGGCAAGTTCCACAAGTTCAGGAGTCGAATGAGCCTCTTCGAGCGTCGAGAACACATACATTGTCTTTTCAAGAACTTCGCCGGAATTGTCGAGAGCAAGCATTGTGTTCTCGAAAGTGGGTTCGGCGGGATTATCGACGATGGCGGCGATTTCCTTGTTGTGCTGTTCAATTCCGGCGTTGATTGCCTCAAGATAGTCGGAATTTTGAATTTTGTCGAACGGCGGAATTTCATACTTAGTTTTGTAGTCGGTCAAAAAGGGATTGACGCGTTTTGCTGCATGCATAGTTGCTGGAATTAGCGACCCTGCCGCCAACACTGCGGCGAGGACCATTGACATTACTTTTTTTTGTTTCATATTTTGTGAATTTAATTAGTTTTCGGCGACAAAATGATATTTATCCTTTTAAAACACAAAATTAAGAAATAATTTCACTAATTTTACAAATTCAAAGAACAATTGTGGCAAAATTAACTTTTTAACAGATATGAACACTTTTCTGACGATTCCGTTATTTCTCGGGCTGGGCAACCTCCGAGGCATGGAATGGGTGATTATCATCGTGGCGTTCCTTTTGCTTTTCGGCGCCACCCGTATTCCCAAACTCATGCGCAACGTGGGCAAAGGCGTGCGCGGCTTCAAACAAGGGCTTAACGACATGAAAGAAGAAATCAACAAGCCCGTCGATGAAGACGACAATAAGCCCGAAAAGAAGGAGAAAGGCACCACTGCCGACAATCCTGCTGACAAATAATCCCTAATTCCCGACAATCGTTCCGACCATACGATGAACGACGGCGAAATGTCATTCTGGGATCACCTCGCCGAACTGCGCAAGACGATTCTCAAGGCGGCGGCGGCCACTGCGGTCACCACCGTCGTGGCGTTTTGCTTTATGCCCCAAATTTTCGACACCGTCATTCTCGGTCCGTGCCACGGTTCATTTCCGCTTTACGGATGGATGGCACGCCTCGCCGAATTGTGGGGCAGCGAACTGCCCGGATTCTCTTCGGGAAGTTTCGACATCGGCCTTATCAACACCGAAGTGTCGCAGCAGTTTATGACCCACATGTCTACGTCGTTCTGGGTAGGACTGATTTTCGCTTTCCCCCTCATCATCTACTTTATTTGGCAATTTATAAGCCCCGCGCTTTACAAAAAGGAAAAGCGCGGAGCCAAGCGTGCGTTTTTCTTCGGCAATCTGATGTTCCTGCTCGGCGTCGCCGCAGGATATTTCGTCATTTTCCCTATCACGTTCCGCTTCCTCGTCACCTACGAACTTACGGCCTCGGTCAACAACATGATTTCGCTCGAATCGTATATCGACCTCTTCGTGACGATGATTCTAATGATGGGAATCGTATTTGAATTGCCGTTGTTAGCATGGCTGTTGGGCAGAATCGGACTCCTGACGCGGGCATTCTTCCGCCGTTACCACCGCCATGCAATCATGGTGCTCTTGATTCTCGCCGCGCTTATAACCCCCACGGGCGACCCGTTCACGCTTATGGTGGTGTTCCTGCCGCTAATCGGGCTTTGGGAGTTCTCGACGATATTAGTGCCGAAAGAGGATAGCAAAGATTAAAGTTTATAGTTGAAATTTTATAGGATAAAGATATGAAAACTTATTTTAGAACTATGTTAGTGGCGGCCGTTTGCATCGGTTTGATGGCTGTCACGTCGTGTAAAACCGATAATGCAAAACCTGCCGACAATGCCGTTGAACAAGCAACCGACAGCATCGAAAGCACTTACCTAACCGCTATCGACGATTATCTTGTCAACGAAATAGGCAAGGATTACAGCCCCGCCGACTACAGCATCCCGTGTGTGACGGTTGTCGCCGTCGATGAATCAAATCCCGACTCCATCCTCGCTTGGGGCGACTACTGGGTATTCAACTACAAATTGTCAGGCGACACGCTCCTCACTGAATCGGGAGGTTCCCACCCCGGACTTATGCACATCGCCAAGACTGCCGAAGGCTATAAGGTGACTGCTTTCGACGTGGTTGCCGACGGCACCGACAACCTTGAAAGCGCAAAGAAAATCTTCGGCGACAAATACGACGACTTCCACGCCATCAACTCCAATGAGAAAAAGCGCGAAGAAACACGAATTAACGGCATAGCCGAATACGTGAAAGCCCACGGTCTGTCGGCGAAAATGGTCAAAGACTTCGGTTGGGACCCCATCAATCTACCCATTGACAACAACAAATAATTATCAACTAAATACAAAAAAATGAAGAAACTTATCATTTCAATTATGGCTGTTGCCGTTGTTTGCGGCTTCAGTATGAGGGCTCAGGCTCAAGATTACGATCACGAATTAGGTCTCTCCTACGGTGTGTTTTCCACATCCAATTGGCTCGATGGATTTGACGATGTAACTATTATCACTACCTCTGCAGGTAAAATCGCTTTTGACAAGGGCACTTTCATCGGTCCGATTGCTCTTGAATACTTCTACCGTATCAATCCGCTCGTGGGCGTTGGTGCAATTGGCATTTACGGTAATTGTAAAACCGACTTTATTAGCGACAAAGCGATTATCGGGAAGGAAACGAATTCCTACTTCACCGTTTTGCCCGCAGTAAAACTTGACTGGTTTCGTCGCAGCAATTTCGGCCTCTACTCCAAGATTGGCGCCGGCATTACTATCCGAAACGAAAAAGCCGACTTCACCAACGACAAAGGCGAAAAACAAAATGCCAGCGACACTGGCGTTCATTTCAACTGGCAAATGTCGATTCTTGGCGTTGAATTCGGCAGTTCTATCAGAGGTTTCGTAGAATTAGGTTGCGGCGAACAGGGTGTTGCTCTCGCCGGCATACGCTTCCGACTCTAAACATACACACTAAGCAATAGTTTAGTCTCAAAATACGGTTATTCGCCGAAAAAATTCGGCGAATAACTTGTTTTTTCCCCGAAAATCAAGGTCAAAACAGTTTGTTGAAAGTGGTGCGGCGGCGAAGATAATAATCGACGATGATGTTGCGTCGGCAGTCGGGGCGCGTTTTCAAAAGGTTTATTTCCGGCGATGTGGAGTAGTTCGACTTCATTCGACGGAAATCTTTATGCGCTTTTAGAATTGCCGAAGCGTTCTTGAAATCGAATGTCACAAAGAATTTCGCCCATGCGATGGCATCGTATAGCCGACGGCGAATCAATGTGGCTCGACGCGACATGACAGGCAAGTTCTTATAAAGCAGCAGCAGATTGTTGCGGAAATTCAGATATGTCTTTCGGGGCGACGAGGCTGGAAGGCTTCCGCCGCCTAGATGATAAATCACGGATTTCGGCTCCACCTTAATGTCTTTCCCCGCCAATAGCACACGCCAGCAAAGGTCGATTTCCTCCATGTGGGCGAAAAACGACGTGTCAAGACCTCCGACTTTTTGGTAAAGGTCGGTGCGAATCATCAGAGCCGCGCCGGTTGCCCAAAATATCGACATCGGCTCGTCGTATTGGCCGTGGTCGGTCTCCACATTCGAAAACACGCGCCCTCGGCAATAGGGATAACCGTTGCGGTCGATAAATCCGCCGCACGCGCCCGCATACTCAAATTTCTCAGGCTCGGAATAAGAGAGTATTTTCGGCTGACATGCGCCCACATCGGGATTCGACTCCATCAGTTCGTAGAGCGGACGCAACCATCCGTCGGCGGTGGCGACATCGGAATTCAACAAAACCGTATATTTATAGCCCGTGGCGTCGATCGCGCGGTTATATCCTTCGGCATATCCATAGTTTTTTTCGAACGTAAGGGTTTTCACCGCCTGAAAACCTCCTGAAATTATTTCAAGCGAGTCGTCGGTCGAACCGTTGTCGGCGACAATCACGTCGGCAAGGTCCTCATCGGTGGTTTCCACCACTTTCGGCAAGAACTCTTTGAGCAACTTCGCTCCGTTCCAATTGAGAATTATGACTGCTATCGGTTTCATTTCGTCTCTTCGGTCTTATCGGATTCGGGGCTTTCTTCCGGTGCAGGAAGTTCAACTTTGTTTTTCCACCGCTTATGCGACCAAAGCCAGATATGCGGATTGCGGCGGATTGTCGTTTCGAGCATACGGACATACGCCTCGGTAATTTCTCCGTTGGCGGTTTCACGCGGATTTTCTGTGATAAGCCTGACGTCAACCACATAGTGGCCGCGGCTTGGTTTCGAAATATCGAGATACACCACCGCGAAATCGAGTTTGCGGGCGATACGCTCGGTGCCGGAGATGATGGCTGTTGGCTGATTGAGGAACGTGGTGATATATCCGTGGTCGCCATGACTCGGCTTTTGGTCGCTCATAAAGCCCGTCAAACTCATCAATCCGCTGTCGCGAAGATGCACCATCTCGCGGAACGACGAGGCTTTGGCTATCGACAGAGTGTGGAAGTGGCTACGCAGGGCAAGGACATACTCGTCGGCCCACTTGCTTTTCAGCGGTCGATAGATTTGGGCGAACTGCGCCGGACGGCCTTCGGCGTCACGGAAATTGCTCCAAAAGCCTATCGACGTCACCCACTCCCAATTGCCGCAGTGCGAGAAGAATGCTATGACGGATTTCCCCTGCTCGAAGCAATAGTCGGCAACTTCCATATTCTTGAAAACCATACGTTTGCGCACTTCCTTTTCGCTCATCGTTGACGTTCTGACGGTCTCCACGAAGTAGTCGGCGAATTGGCGGTAGAATTTTCGCGCTATCTTTGCGATTTCCTTATCGGTCTTTTCGGGGAACGAATTGCGGAGGTTTTCCTTGACCACTTTCTTACGATAGCCGACTACATAATAAATGACGACGTAGGCGATGTCGGCAAGTCCGTAGAGAATCCAAAACGGCAATTTCAAATGGAGCAATATCTTCATCAGCAACTTTTTCATGACGCCAATTCTCCTATCACTTTTTCACCGTCGGGAGCGAGGCTTTTCAGCCTGACGTTGACAATATGGTTGTCGAGAGCGGGCGAGGCGGGGATTTCCACTTTGAGATAATTGTCGGTGAATCCCGACGAAACTGTGGCGCGACGCGAATGCTCTACCAGCACGGGACGTACCGTTCCCAAAAATCGACGGCTGAAATCGGCAAGTTTCCTTTCGGAAATCGCCAACACCTTCGACGTGCGGCGGTGCTTATCGGCCTGACTGACGACGTGGGGGATGTTCAACGCCTGTGTGCCGGGGCGCTCGGAATAGGTAAACACATGAAGCCGCGAAATATCAAGACTTTCGATGAAGCGGCACGAATTGTCGAAACGCTCTACCGTTTCGCCGCGGGCGCCCACTATCAAATCCACACCTATAAACGCGTCAGGCATCACCTCACGCACTTTCTCGATACGATGGCGGAAAAGCGACGTGTCGTAGTGGCGGCGCATAAGCCGCAGGACATCGTCGTCGCCCGATTGGAGGGGAATATGGAAATACGGCATAAACCGCTTCGACTGTGCCACCCATTCGATGATTTCATCTGAGAGCAGATTCGGCTCTATCGACGAAATGCGGTAGCGCTCGATGCCGTCGACATCGTCGAGACGACGGATAAGGTCGAAAAACGTCTCGTCGGAGCCTTTGCCGAAGTCGCCGATGTTCACGCCCGTAATCACAATTTCCTTGCCGCCTTCCGCCGCCACCTGTTCGGCCTGCTTGACGATGTCGGCAATCTTACCCGAACGGCTTCGGCCTCGGGCAAGGGGGATGGTGCAATACGAGCAGAAATAGTCGCAGCCATCTTGAATCTTAAGGAAATAGCGGGTGCGGTCGCCTCTGGCGCATGACGGCGTGAAGTCGCGGATGTCGCGCCACTTGTTCACCACCGACACCATTTCGTGGCTGGCGGCCCACTCGTCGAGAAATTTCGCCAAATTCTGCTTTTGGTCGATTCCCGCCACCACAACGACACCCGGCAACGATGCCACTTCCTCGCTTTTCAACTGGGCGTAGCAACCTGTGACAAGGATTTTAGCGTCGGGATAACGGCGGGCAAGCGAGCGGATTGACTGACGGCACTTCTTGTCGGCGACATCGGTGACGCTGCAGGTGTTCACCACGATGATGTCGGGAGTCTCGCCCGTGGAAACGCGCCGGATACCGCGTTCGGCAAACTGCCGAGCCACGGTAGATGTCTCCGCGAAGTTCAACTTGCAGCCGAATGTCTTGTAAAGCGCTTTTGCGTTGCCGAAAGTGGCGTCGTCAATCATGAATCTGGTTAATTTGTCGGTGCAAAGGTACTAAATTATTTGTGACATTTCAAATTCCCGACTGATTTACTCACAAAAAAATACGACAAGGCAATTTGCCCATTTCTGGACAAATTGCCTTGTCGCCTTCTTGGCATTTAATAATCGAGTATCACTACATCGCCCGAGGCGAGCGACGCGGGCACGTCGATGATGCGCTGATTGTCGCTGCCGCGGAATCGCAGGCTGATGTCGCGACGTTCGAGAATGAACGGACTGTCAACCAGCACGTCAATCGTGGCAAGCACACTTTGGAACGGCTCTTTGCCCACGATATCTTCCCAACGGTAGCCAGTATAAACCCAGATGTTCTTGCCCTGTTCGGCCTTGATTCGCCGACAAAGGCGGGCAAGCGCTTCGGGTTGGCTCATGGGGTCGCCGCCCGAGAATGTGACGTTGAAACGGTTGTAGGCAATCACCTTCAGCAGTTCGTCGTCGTCCACTTCCCTGCCGCCGTTGAAGTCCCACGATTCAGGATTGTGGCAGCCCGGGCAATGATGCGGACAACCGGCAAGATAAATCGATGTCCGCAATCCCGGTCCGTCAACCGACGTCCCCTCAACGATATCCAAAACCCTTAAATAATTCATAATTCACAATTCATGATGCATAATCGACTACTTTCGACTCCATCAGCATCGCATTATTTGCCATCGAACGTCGTTTTAACTATGGCCGTTAAAATTTTAATCAGTTCTCTACAATCCACCAGGAAACTTGTTCCTTGTTGA
>JAFZPB010000251.1 GCA_017552595.1 Muribaculaceae bacterium | reverse complement strand
TTTGCATACCCCCACAAACGACATCAGCGGCCGAAGCCGTTGATGCCAATGTGAGAAGCGCAATAAATAACGCTTTTTTCATTTCGAAAAATTAGTGTTTGATGATAACTTTCTGAGTCACTTTCTTGCCTGCGACATTGACACGGGCGAGGTAAGCGCCTGAGGGGATTTCGCTGACATTGAGCACGTTGCCTTGGGCTTTAGCCACAACAGCACCGTTCATGTTCAAAAGTTCGATGTCCTCAACCCAAACCACAGCGTTTGCGATAAGGTATTCGCTGGCGGGGTTAGGATAGATTGAGAAGTCGGCGACGTCGGCAGCAACGGCTTCTACACCGTCTTCGCCGATGAGGTTGATGTTATCAAGCATGATTTCGCCGGATTTGCCCATCTGAGAAGCGACTTGGATAACCTTGACACCTTTCACCTTGTATGCGTTTTCGCCTTCAAGCATTGTCAAAGGCACATCGAGATATTTCCATCCAAGGAAGTCGAGGTCGCATACTTTTGCAAACTTCGTGTCGTTGTCGGAAGCCAACTGGATGTAAAGTTCGTTGTTAGAAAGGTCGCCGTTGACGTGAACGCCGAGTCGGTTTTCGTGGGTAACGCCCTTTTCGGTCGCTTCGGAGCGAGCCCAAAGGATTTCGCCGCCTTCATCGCCGGTGAACGTGTAGGTGAACACACCGCAAGCGTCGCCGAAGAGTTTCTTGGCAGTGTTGCGAGCCACTTTATTGGACGCCACGTTGGCGGAATTTTCCTCGTCGTAAGCATAGAGCGTCACGGGGTCGTCCATCGTTTCGAGTTGCGATTCGGGCTTATCAGCACCAGCATCGACAGCGGTGAAGTTGAGCGACAGGCCAGATTGCAGAGTAATACCGTCTTTGTCGGCGATTTCAGGCGAAAGGGTAAGCGTGTATTGCTCGCCCACAGTGAGGTCCTTCACGAAGGGGATACGGAAGTAACCGTAGGGGTCGCCGGTCTTGCTGTATTTCAAACCGCGGTTGTTGAGTTGCACGGCATTGCCATGAGAATCGACAACACTGACTTGCTTGAGAATCGGAGTGACGTTCGGGAGTTTGTCGAAACGGAATTCGATGGCTGCGTCGTGGAAGTGGATTGTTCCGCCGTCCTTAATCGACTGGCCGATGATTTCCATAAAGTTGCGGTCGGTTGTGAAGAAGTCCATAGTAAACGGCGCGGTCATCTTCATTCCGCCTGCATGTTCGGCATCGGTTGAAATCGTCACGTGATAGTTGGTCGAAACATCGTAGCGGTCCTTCGGACGGAACACCATGCGATAGTTGAAGTCTTCCCAAGAGAATTCACCTTCGACAGCAGGCTCGATTGAGAATGCGTTTTGGGTTGATTCCTGGTCCATATCCCAGTTGAAGTTGAAAACGAGCGGAGTGTTACAGAGCAACGGGTCGTCGCCTTCTTTCCAAATAGGCGAATAACTTACGACTTCCGGCGGCGTCAGACGCTGCTTTTTCATCTTCATCGTGCAGTAGGTGATTTCGTTGGCTTTCACTTGGATAGCACTTTCAACGTCGAAGTGGGTCGGGATAGAGGCTTTGACCACATAATTGCCCGGTGCCACGTTCTTGAAGAAGTAGAAACCGTTGAAAAGTTCGTCGGTTACGTAGGTTTGTACCACTGAAGATTTGTCGGCGGTCAAAAGTTCGACCGTACAGCCCATAATCGGGTCGAGAAGGTCGTTTTGGAAAGCCTTGAAACCGTCGCGGAGGTCGCGGGGCACGCGTTCGTCGATAAGAAGACCTGAAACATGGCCTACCTGAGGCTTTTGTGCATCGGGCACTTCAAAATATTGCTCGACGGCTTTCGAGAAGTGCCAACCTTCCTGCCAACAGAATTCGCGGTTGAGGAGGCGGTAGAGTTCGGGAATATAGTCGTGGAACGAACCTTCGGAAAGCATACCGGGGATGCCGAGGCGGCGAAGCACGCCAAGACCCGACTTATAACTCCAAGCGGTGTAGAACGACCAGTCGCCACGGACTTGATAAGAGTTGGTCCAGACGGTGGATTGGTTGGTCATCAAAATCGGGGCAAGGATTTTACCGATTTGCATCGAGCCCGGGACAGCCTCGTCGGGCTCTCCATGAGCAGCGCCCTTGCCTTCGTCCCATCCGCGATAGAGCATCAAGGGGAAGTTGACACGCGATGTCGTACCTGTAGCGTTGGAGTGGATTGAGAAGAATATGTCGGCGCCCCAATTCGTAGCGGCACGACCGATTGATTCGAGAGGAAGGTCGTCCTCGGTGCGGTTTTGCACACGCGACATGTTGACTGTAATGCCGGGCCAACTGTCCCAAAGGATTTGGCGAAGAGCAAGACCTTTGAAGAGGTTCGATTTCGATTCTGCGAAAGTCATCGTATCGCCGCTGGTGAAGGGATAGACGGTGATTACGCGGTCGTCGGAGTCATATCCGCCGTGACCCGGGTTGATATACACTTTCAAGGAACTTGGGTTGGTTGCGAAGATAGCCGCAGCCGAAAGCAGCATTGCTGACAATAAAAGTATCTTTTTCATTTTTCGTTCCTCCCTTATTTGTTAATGTTGATTTTCATTTCATAGAGCAGACCATCGACGGTGGCATAGATGATGCGGTTGTTGTCGATGTCGGCGGCGGGCGACATTGTCATTGATTCGGGAGCGGTGAGGGCTTGCGAAGCCGAACCGTCGGCACGGTTGATGACAAGTTGCGATGAGTGGAGTTGGTGGCCGTCGTCAGTGGTGAGTTGGGTGATGATGAAATCATTTCCATACCATGACGGAGCCTCGTAGCGGCGGTTGTCAAGATGGGCAAGAATGTTGCCTTCGAGGTCGGTGACATAAACGCCCTTACCGGCGGCAACAAAAGCCACTTTCGTACGGTCAGGGCTAAGCGTCGGCCAAAGATAGCCGGCATAAGCCTCTACGGGCGAATATTCATGGTCAACACCGTTGCGGGTGATGATGAGGCGGGAATCTTCTGCGCGTACAGCAATTCCAACTGAACCTTTCTTCAACGATTTCTTGTCGGTATTGACACTGAAGCCCTTGTCACTTACTGCGGGACGGCGTACAAGACGCATTTCCTCCGACAGAGCCTTAGTTTCGCCTTTAGCGATGTTGTATTTCTTCAGTTGGCGCATTTTCAGACCGCCTTCGCCGTCACGCTCGGTGACGAAATAAATCTCTCGTGAGTCGGGAGTGAAGAGAGCGTCGAATCCCGAGCGGTCGTCTTTGGCAACCACAGTGACTTCGCCAGTGGCGAAATCGAGCATTCGGAGATTCGAGTAGTTGGCGGAGCAGAACAGCAACTTAGTCCCGTCGGGGCTAAGCACAGGGCTGTTCATGTCGGTTTCTACCCCTTTCAAAATCGGGGTTTTGGAAACCACGGTGGCAATCTGTGCATTCATGGAGAATACAGATGCCAATGCTAACATAATCAAAATTTTTTTCATGCTATATAGAATTTAGTTTGATGATTCGGTTAAGTGCAAGCGAAAATTACTTCACTATGAGTTTCGATGACATGTTTCCGTTGTCGGTTTCGACTTTGACGATATAAACGCCTGCGGGGAGTGCAGGAATCTCCACGTTGAGTGTCGAAGCCGAACCATCAGCCACAGCCACTTCTGCACCGGCGAGGCTATACACCTTTACATGGCGGACGGGAGCGGCCGCTGCCACGGTGAAACTATGGTCGGTGACAGGGTTGGGATAGATTCGGGCAATTGCCGAATCGATGCTGACGGGCTCTACCGAAGCATCGTAGTGGTTGTAATGAGCAGTCACGTTGTAAAGGGTAATCGTCTGGTCGCCCTTATTTGACGACGAACTGACGATGTTGAACTTGACTGCATGGAGCGACAGCGGATAGAGAATAATGTCGTCAGGATCGCCGACGAGCGAAATGGGCAGTTCCACTTCATAGTCTTGGTTAGGCATAAAGTGGGCTGCGGTGTTGTTCGGGTCGAGATAGATTTTGCTCATCGAGGTACGGTCGTTGCCGTTTTCGCGATAGTCCACTTCAAGGAACGTCAGTTCAACCGACGAGTTGAAGCGCAACGTTACGCGGTCGGGGAGACTATAGAACGTGAGCAAGTCGTTTGCCTGAACATAGGGCGAACGCGGCGAACCGTAGGTGAAGGTGATGACGCCGTTGTTGATTGCCGAGTTGGTGATACCGCTGACGGCCTTCACGGATGTGCCGAATATTGAAGTCATTTCGGGCGATTTCGACACTTCGACCTTGACGTCGGTGTTATCGACGAATTTACCGATAGTTCCAGTCACTTTCGTAGTGCCCTCTTTCAAACCGCGCAAGACGCCGTTTTCGTCAATCGAAGCGATTGTGGGGTCGTCAACACTCCATGTGATTGCGGCAGGGTTGTAGGTGAACACCTCCATGCCAACGGTTGCGGTGACTTCCATTGGATATTCGCGATAGAAGTCGGTGAGGATTTGCGGTTTGATGCGGATTTGGAGTTGTGCATCGGTGATTGTCAACGGTTTGCTTATGGAAACACCGTTAAGCGTTGCGGTGAGGTTAGCGGTCATCGGGTCGCCGTTGGCGGTGAATTCCGAGCCGTCGCAAGTGCCAAGCGCAGGGTCGCACGAAAGGGTGTAGCCCTTGACGTCTTTGTCGATAAGGTCGCCATATTGGTTGTAGCCGAGAATTGTGGGCGAGAAGGTTGAATATGGCGGGCAGGTCAGGTTGACCGCGTCGAATTCAAGTCGTGCGATTTGGTTGTCGGTGGGAGCGGTCGAATATAGCAGCCATCCGTTAGCGACGGCACGAGGCGAACTTTCGGTGGTCTTATTGACGATAGCGCGGTCGACAAGCAACTGAGCCGAACCGCCGGCGTCCATACTCGAGAGATTCGAAACACCGTAGTGCTTGGCAATCCAGCACATGTCGTTGGTATTACATCCCTTAGACTGGCCATAGACGGGGTCGGTCGATTTGTCGATAACGATGACGTAGAGCGTCTTACCGTCGGCAGAAGCACCGTAGGCACAACGAGAATAGATTTGATAGTTGTATTGTTCGTTGAAGTTACGGTAGTTGCGTTCGCCGTCTTCCATGACGAAAGCGTTACCGCAGATGAGTTGTTCGAGTTCGGGAATTTCCTTTGGAGAGTAATCGGAGTTATTGAAAGTGTACCATGCGTAATAGACCGACACTTGGTCGCCGGGGGCAAGTTTGGCGAGGTTGGTTCCTGCAGTGCCGAAGCCTACGATAGCGAGGTCGTAGGAGCCGAGAGTACCGCGGCCTGCGTTGGTGCGAACTTCCTGTACTGTACAAGCCATTGGACGGCCGGCGAGCCAGCGTTGTCCTTCGTTGATGGTGAGCATAACTTCGGTGGAGTTGCTGTCCTCAAGCACACGGAAGTGCTGCTGACCGCCATCGCCGGTGTATTGTTCAGCGGGCTGGAATTTCTTGGAAGTGCCGTAGAACGAGTTGTAAATGACATACTCGTTTTCACGGTGATACTTGTTGGCTTGGTAGATTTCACACGAGCCGATTTTGTCGTTAGAAATAATACCGCCAAATCTCAGTCGGTTGATGTAGAGTTTTTTATCGAGCGAAATACCGACAGAACCGATACGTTTCGGTGAGTTGCCGTTTTCGGTGGCCTCCCATTGGTCGGAGAAGTTGTTGGTTTCGGTGATAATTTTACCGTCTTTCATCGAACCTGCGAAAGGTACGCCCGTAATGAGGTCGGCAAAAGGATATTGCGAACTGACGCACCAGAAGTTGCCGTTAGCACCGCCAATCGCATTATGGCCTTCGTATGACTGGCGTTTTGCAGCAGCCACAAGCGATTCGGTCTTTGTCAGATAGTCCTGGCCGGTGGTAGTTTCCACGCGGTTGTAAGGATTGTTGAGGTCCATAATCAACATATTGACATTCAGCGGATACTCGGGCAGACGGAGGCGGAGATAGTGGATACCGGGACCTACGTCGCGCGAGATAAGGGTGTCAAGTTGATATTCTTTCGGAGTGCCGTCGTTATCCTGCCAGCCTGAACTTGACTGCGAGGTGTTGGGCACAATGGTGATTGTTCCGGCGGAAACCGTAGTGACGGAGAGCGCCGCGAGGGCAATAAGTAAAAGTTTCTTCATGATATAAACTCGTTTAATTGTTTTATTTTCAAGATATTAACCTTCAAGGTCGAGAACACCCGACTTATCAGTGCTGATTTAATCTACAAATATACAAATTTTTCTGTTTTTTATCATAAGAATTTAATTTTTTTTATGAATATAAAATTAGATATTGTTTAGCGAGAATGGTTTAATGATGAAATGTGAAAGAAATTTAAGACAACTCGGACATATCGGACAACTCGGAAAAACAGCAAAATCATAAATCAAAAATTCACAAATTTTGTGTACTTTTGCATCATGAAACTTCATCACATTCTTTCAATAGCCTTAGCCGCGCTGACGGCTTTCGCCGCCGCTGCCGACGATATCGCCGAAGCCAGCGCCCTTGCCGCACGCCTCTCCCCTCGCCTCGCCGAAAAAGTCGAATTCCGTCATATCGACGCCGACAACGGGGCCGACGTTTTCACCCTCTCATCGGAGGGCGACCACGTAGTAATCGGCGGTAACTCAGCCAATTCGATGGCTGTAGGACTCAACCGCTACCTCAACCGCCATTGTCTGACGACAGTCGGCTGGTATGCCGACCAAGCCGTCGAACTTCCCGACCGCCTGCCAGACGTAAAAGCGCCGGAGCGGGTGACAGCACGTGTCGGCAAACGCTTTTTCCTCAACTATTGCACCTACGGCTACACAATGGCATTTTGGCAATGGGCCGACTGGGAACGGTTTATCGACTGGATGGCTCTCAACGGAGTGAACATGCCGTTGGCAATTACGGGCCAAGAGGGAGTGTGGCGGCGCGTGTGGACGCAAATGGGAATGACCGACGAGGAGGTGTGCTCCTACTTTACCGGCCCCGCCTATCTGCCTTGGCACAGGATGGCCAATATCGACTGCTGGTGCGGTCCGTTACCTGAACAATGGCTTGACACGCAAATCGCTCTCCAGCAGAAGATTCTCGCCCGCGAACGTTCGCTGAATATGCGTCCCGTTCTGCCCGCTTTCGCAGGCCATGTTCCAGGACGACTTCGCGAACTTTTCCCCGACGCCGACATCAAGGCGATGAACCTTTGGGCGGGCTTCCCCGAAGCCAACCGCACTTATTTCCTCAATAGCGAGGACTCGCTTTTTACAGAGATTCAGCGGCTTTACCTCAAAGAACAGACCGCACTTTTCGGCACCGACCACATCTATGGCATCGACCCGTTCAACGAGATGGACCCGCCAAGTTTCGAGCCGGAATATCTCAACCACGTCGCCAGCCATATCTACGAGAGCCTGACTGCCGTAGACAAGGAAGCCGAATGGCTACAAATGGCATGGTTTCTTTATTACCAGCGCAACGACTACACCCCCGAACGCGCGAAAGCGATGATTACGGGCGTGCCGCAAGGGAAGATGACGCTTCTTGACTACTACTGCGAATACAAGGAGATGTGGCGCGACCTCGACAGTTTCTTCGGTCAGCCATTTATCTGGTGCTACCTCGGCAATTTCGGAGGCAACTCGGGCATCGCAGGCAACGTGAAGGAGGCCGTGGGCCGACTCGAAACCGCCCTCGACGAAGCGGGCGACAACCTCGTCGGCATCGGTTCGACGCTCGAAGGCCTTGACGTTCAGCAGTTCCCCTACGAGCATATCCTTTCCAAAGCGTGGAACTTCGCCGACACCGACGACGAGGCTATCGACCTCGTTGCCGACCGCCATGCCGGACTCTCCCTGCCCGACGTCCGCCGAGCATGGCACGCCATATACGACAGTGTGCTCACATTCCCACCGGTCAACTTCTGTTGCCCACTACCCTGCACTTTCCCGCAGATGGGGAAAGAGCCGAGCGGCAGCCAACTACGCTACAACACCGAATCGCTTGAAGAGGCATATCGCCTTCTCAGCCAATACGGCGGACTTTCAACGGCATTGACCACCGACATCGTATGGGCGGGCCGCCAACTGTTGGGCGACTCTTTCGCCGACCACAAACGCTCGTTCGATGAGGCTTTCACACAACGCGACACTGAACGTATGGCCGCCGAAGCCGACACGATGCGCACAATCATCCGCGAAATGAACGCACTCAACGCACGCCTACCCCACGCCACGCTCGACAAATGGCTCGACGATGCTCGCGCCTACGGCGACACCATCACGCTAAGCGACTACTACGAATTGAACGCCCGACGAATCATCACGACTTGGGGCGGCGGACTAAACGACTACGCCTGCCGCAACTATAGCGGCCTGCTCGTTGATTACTATCTGCCACGATGGGAAATCTATTTCGAGGAGGCGTTGCGAGCCGCCAAGATGGGCGAACCGTTCAATGTCGAAAGCCAACGACGCAAAACCGAAGAATTCCAAAATCGCTGGGGTAAAGGAATAAGAAGATAAATAAAAATATTCAGGATTATACTCGAAAGGCTGGGCTTTGGAACGGGTGGAATGGCATCACAAAGCGCAAGAGCAGGATTTGCCGTAAATCGTTCCGCGTTCCAAGGACGGAACGGCTGGAACGATTATGCAATCCATCTGCATAAACATGCACTTAGGCAAGCGACATCGGAGAGGTGCGCCGCTTGGTGACCGCCAAGAGATACTTTGCTTCTTTGCTGTTGTTAATTCTGTAGAAGTTTGTTATTTACTGCTGTGAGTACAATCGTGTCAATCGGTTCTTTTTCACCTGATGCTTTTATTATATAAACTGGCAGAGCGATTGTGTCAGGTGCACTTGCAGAGTCATATTTAATATGGCTGTTAAACGAATCCATTCCTTCAATAGCCCATTTTGTGCCATAACCTTTACTATCGCCAACAATGTCTAATTGGAGGTATGTTGGAATGCTATCTTCTATAAGATTAAGAGTCATCCATGTTTTATAGTGGCCATAATGTGTCGAAAAGGGATGGACTATAGTTGCGTTAATCAATGTGTCGTCTTGAGCAACTTGATTGTGGTTAGACACATAAATCTTATCCAGCATCTTTGAATTATAGGCATCCACCATTGATTCCATCCGATACTCCAACCACTCCACAGGATATGTCAATGCTTTTGTCTTAACAATCAAGAATAAGCATGCCGAATATGCAATAACAAACAAAACTTTAAAACGTAGCGGGTAAATACCATCTAGGAATATTACGTTCAAAAGACAGATTACAAAACATATTACAAATGCGTAAATACTTAGTACCTGCCCTATGCCACATAAAATGTGGTTGAAATTAGTTCCTAAAAGCACGAAAACAATCGTAATTATCGGTATCAGTAATATGACTATTTTTTTCATCTTGTAGGTTTTATAACGAATCCATTTTTATCTAATATACCTTATAACGTGAGATTAAAATATTTTGACAATAAAAGTAAAAAAAACATAACAATGTTAATTGCTAAAACGAAGGAGACCATTATACCCACAGTGTCGTTTTTGTTTTCTTTCAAACCAAACAAAAAACTCGCAGAAATTGCAATGGCAAAAACTATTAAGCCCAATAATATATACTCAAAATAATTTTGCCAATTGAAGTATATAATCGCCAATAATATGACAATTGTTAACAGTGTATAATCTTTATCTATTCGTTCCATTTAATGCGGATTTATTTAGTAGGCTTTAAAGCAAGAAAAAATAAATAAAAGAGACTGTGCCAAAGTAACAGCCATCAATAGGTAAATAGTGGATCTATTTTTATTGTTAGTATCAGTCGAACATATCAACAACAGAAATTGATTCAAGAAAAAAGGAAAGGCAAAAAGAATCGCTATATCTCCACTGTGATCGACAGAACCAATTTTATCTCTGACTATTAAAGAAGATATGGTCAACGCAAAAATAAACAAAGGCACAACCTGCAATGACTTTTTTGACATATATTTCAATTTATTAATGTAATTACAATGGAAAGTATTAACAATTTTGACATCCCATTTTATTATATGTTTCTAAACCATTTCTCATAGATAATTCTCAATGATTTATGTTGTATCGTATTTTAAAACAATTATTCCTTTATTTGCCTTGAAATTTAGCAGTTTAACTCATTTTCGCCAGTTCGCACTATCCGTATGAGTACTAATATCCGATTTGAGATTTATTGCGTATAGAACTGAATATGCAAAAATGTTGTCCTTACACCCTTTCGGCCGATATATTGCATCACATACAAATCCGTCAAACGTGTTAGATGTATTTGAATTTGTATCAGATGAGACTACAACCGCTGTCGATGGATCTTTGGTGAGCACGCCATCAATAATGACTGATTTATTCCCAACATTCTTACATGATGGAACTATACAGCCAACAACAATTGTGGCTACTACTAAAATGGATAAAACCAATGATCTTTTCATAATAATTACAAGTTTAAGTCAATAATTCAAGTTGAAATTTTTACTATGATGTTGATTTACATGACAAAGTTACTAAATTTTTTTCAATCAGTAATCACCCCCCCCATTTTAACAAAATTTAACAAATAACCCAAGCCCTAGACACACAAAAAGCGCTCGGCTGCCGCCAAACGCTTTCTATCACTATACATTATTACTGATAAGCAATTCATTAAGCCTCTCGCGTGCCCTCGCACTCAGGAAAATCAGAACAGCCCCAAAATTGTTTGCCGGCTTTTGCACCACGTTTGATAGTGCGCTTTATCATCGGCTTACCACACAAAGGACATAAAGGTGCGCCCTCTTGCATCGATTGTTGCGCTTGTGTAGCAACGCGCTCCCTACTCAGGCCCTCTGTAAATCCACCTGTGAGTTTGAAATCATCAAATTGCCGAGAAATCATTTTCTGCAACATATTGATATTGCGGTTTATCAATTGTTTCATTGAATTGACACGAATTGCAATATCTTCACTTTCAATCCATGGGGCAAATTTCTGCCGTTGAGCCTGAATATGCAACCACGCGTCACGCTCAATGTCGGGTCCATAATTGGGTTTATCAAGTTGTAATTTTCTGAAATTAAGAAACTCTTCGCTATCCTTAGCCCATGGCTCTATATTGTAAGTCAAAGAAAAAGCCATAAAGTCGCTCAGCAATTCACTTAATGTTGCGCGTGCCACATCTGTAAGGCGCATCTCCGTTTCTCTACTTGTTTGTCGGCGAGAACTCCCTTCAGCAATGTTGGCTGGAGCACTGCGAGCAGCCATTTCCATCTGGCCAAAAAGACGTCCGCTGGGGTCGTTGTCCTTATTCAGATAACATTGGCAAAAACTGATAGTCGCTTGATAAACGATATGCGACATCACCCAAGCATCTAAATAATAGTAGCCCTTAACCGATTTAATTTCAATTGACATTTTCTTTTATTTCGAGCATTCGAACGTTCGAGTATTCGAACATTCGAGGCTATTTGATGTTGAAAATTAGAGCAGTGAGGCGAAACCGTCGTTGACTGCGGCGGCAATGTCGGAATAGAAGCAACTTGCCAAGCCGAGGATGATAATACCCGCAACGCAAATCCACATGCCGATACGCTCGCTCGTTGCCGAACGGAAGCGGGCAATGACCGGTTCGTCTGGTTTGATGAACATCGCCTTGACCACAAGCAGATAGTAGAAGAGCGACACGATGGTGTTAATCAACGCGATAAGCACGAGGATATAGAGCGACATCGTGCCCGGTTCGACAGCGGCACGGAAAATGAAGAACTTCGAGAAGAATCCAGCAAAGGGCGGAATGCCGGCAAGGGAGAACATCGCCAACATCATCGTCACCGAAAGCATCGGATTTGTCTTGTAAAGTCCGTTATAGTCGTCCATGCTCAACTTGCCCGTGTTGTTCTCGATGGCTTGGATTACGCCGAAAGCAGCCAAGTTGGAGAAGATATAGACAAGTATATAGTACATCATCGATGTCAGTCCGTCGGGAGAGCCGGCAATGAGACCGAGCATAATGTAACCCGCCTGCGAAATCGAAGAGAACGCGAGGAAGCGCTTCATGTTCTTTTGGCGGATGGCGAACAGGTTACCGATGGTGATTGTCAAGATGATAAGCGCATAAAGCATCCAATACCATATCGGGACATAGAACTGTTCGAAGGCGAGGGCGAAGATGATGAACGCAGCAATTGCTGTCGCGCCCTTTGAGATTACCGACAGATATGATGTCACAGATGTGGGAGCACCTTGGTAAACGTCGGCGGTCCAAAGATGGAACGGAACGAGCGAAAGTTTGAAGCCAACGCCGGCGAGGACGAAAGCCAATGCCACTACGAGCAACGGGCATTCCTCGACAATCGATTCGGCGATATCGGCGAAATAGAGCGAGCCTGAAAGGGCATAGACAAACGAGATGCCCATCAGCAGGATTGCCGATGAGAATACGGCTGTCAGCAAATATTTGATTGCGGCCTCATGGCTTTCATATTTTTTCTTTTCGAATGCCACCATGGCGGCGAGGGGCAACGATGCCGACTCAAGTCCGATAATGAACGTGAGGAAGTGGCGCGACGACATCATCAAATACATGCCGAAGAGCGTCACGAGCAACAACTCGAAGAACTCGCCGCGGCGCATAATCTGGTCGGGCGAATTCACCCACTTAATCGACTGGATAAGCACAATAAGCACGCCCACGTTCAAGATGTTCTTAATCATGAACAACGCCTTATTGGTAACGTACATTCCACCGAATGCCGACTGCGGCTCAACCGCTTCAGGGCGGAAGCAGGGCAGACATATGTTGACGATAGTGAACGCCGCGAATAGCACGCAGGCGAGCGAGGCCGTAGCGCCGAGGGCCTTGCGAGGGGCGAAAGTGTCAAATAAGAAGATTAGCAGGAACACGGCTACAAGCCCTATTTCCTGACTCATTACCAAAAATTGAGAATAGTCCATAGCGAATTTCTTATTTGATTACGTCAATAATGTTAGCGAAAGTGGTTTGGAACGGTTGTCCGACAAGGTCGTTGAAGAAGTTGGGGAAGCAACCGATGATTGCCACGCAAAGGATGAGCGTGACCACAGAAATGCGTTCCCACCAAGTGGCGTCGGTCAACGTGCGATGATGCTCGTCCTGAACGGGACCGAATAGGAGTTTGCCGACTACGCGGAGAATATAGACCGCTGTGATGACAATCGAGCAGCAAGCCACGATGGTGAATGCGCGGTGGAATGTGTCGGCATGCTGGAACGAGCCCACGAAGATGGTCATTTCAGCCACGAAGCCCGAAAGACCGGGCAAGCCAAGCGAAGCCAAACCGGCGATAACGTAGCCCACCGCCAAGAAAGGCATGATTTTCATCAGTCCGCCCATCTCGCGGATGTCGCGGGTGTGGGTGCGGCCGTAAATCATACCGATGAGGGCGAAGAAGAGGGCCGTCATAAGTCCGTGTGAGAGCATCTGCATGATTGCGCCCGTCATTGCCGTCGAGTTAAGCATCAAAATGGCGAAAAGGACGAGACCGCAGTGGCTCACCGACGAATAAGCGTTGATATATTTGAGGTCGGTCTGCACGCAAGCCGAGAAGGCTCCGTAAACGACCGAAATGCCCGTAAGAATCAAGAAAATCCAAGCGAGTTCGTTGGCGGCCTCAGGCATAAGGTAGATAGCCACGCGGAAGCAACCGTAGCCTCCGAGTTTCATCAACACGCCCGCGTGGAGCATCGACACAGCCGTAGGCGCCGAAGCGTGACCATCGGGGCTCCATGTGTGGAACGGGAACATCGCGCCAAGAACGCCGAAACCGACAAACGTCATCGGGAAGAGGAAGTACTGCCAGCCTTTATCAACGCCCTGTTGGGCAATTTCGACGAGGTTCATCGTGTACTGTCCGCCTTCAGCAGGATGGAAATAGATGCCAAGAATGCCGAGCAACAGGAATGCCGAGCCGCCCATAAGCATCAGAGTCAGTTTCATCGCCGAATATTCCTTCTTGCCGCTGCCCCACACTCCGATGAGCAAATACATCGGGATGAGCGCCACCTCGTAGAACATGAACATCGTGAACAAGTCGATGGAGATGAAGAAGCCGAACACGCCGGTGGAGAGCAACACGAGCCAAAGGAAGAATTCTTTCGACTGGCTGATTGTCCACGACGCGAACGAACCGGCAAAGACGATTATCGCCGAGAGAATGAGCATCGCCACAGATATGCCGTCGACACCGACGGCGAGATGAATGTTGAGCGGCTCAAACCACACCCAACTGCCCGTCATGAGCATCGGGTCGGTGTTGCCGGCGGCCCGCAACTGAAGGAATTGATAAAGCACAACACCAGACAGAGCCAACAGCGCCGACGAACCGACGACGGCCACCGCACGCACCTGCTTAATGTTGCGCGTAAGGGCTAATCCGGCAAGCATCAACACCGGAATCACCACAAAATATATCAGAATATTTGAAAACATAATCTATATCGTTATTTCTCTTTCTGTTAAATCAAACAAACGCAAGCCACAGCCGCAATCAGCAGCGTGCCCAACAAATAGACGAAAACATAAGATTGAACGTTGCCCGACTGCAGGCCCTTGATTGCCGACGAAGCCTTGTTGGTGACGGCGGCGAACATGTTCATCGTGCCGTCGATGATATGGCGGTCGAACCAAGCAATGGGTTGGCAAATGCGACGGAAAATAATGCTATGAGTGACAAACATATAAAGTTCGTCGAAATAGAACCGACGATGTGCCGCGGTCCAAAGCCATTGGAAACGCTTTGTGAGGCGGTCGGGAATGTCGTTGCGCTTGCGGTAGAAGATTGTGGCGATTACGATAGCCACGACGGCGGTGGCGATGCTTGTACCTGCCACGGCCCAATCGAGGTGGATTTCGTAAGGTTCACGATTCCAAGTGACATATTCGCCGAAAGGAATAAATCCAGCCACCACCGAGACGAGAGCCAAGAAAATCAGCGGAATAGTCATCGTGGCGGGAGCCTCATGCGGACGATGTTCGGCATAGTGTTTGTTGTCGTCCCACCAGAAAATGCGGTAGTACAAGCGGAACATATAAAACGCCGTCAAGCCAGCCACCATCGTCATCCAGTAGCCCCAGAAAGGATGATTGTGCATCATCGCCGTCAGCATCTCGTCCTTTGAGAAGAATCCCGAGAAAGGAGGAATGCCGGCAATCGAGAGGCAGCCGATGAGGAATGTTATGTGGGTGATTGGCATATACTTGCGAAGTCCGCCCATTTCGGTGTAGTCGTTGGAATGGACTGCGTGGATAATCGCACCGGCACCGAGGAAGAGCAACGCCTTGAACATGGCGTGTGTAAACAGGTGGAACATCGACGCCATATAGCCGAGGCCTTCGTGAATGTCGGGCATAGCCACGCCGAGCGACGTCATCATGAAGGCAATCTGCGAAATCGTGGAGAACGCAAGCACACGCTTGATGTCGATTTGCGTACAAGCGACGACTGCGGCATAGAACGCCGTGACGGCACCCACAACTGTGATAAACATCAAAGCGGCATGCGATATCAGATAAACAGGGAACATACGAGCCACCAAGAACACACCAGCGACAACCATCGTGGCGGCGTGGATGAGCGCCGAGACGGGCGTCGGGCCTTCCATAGCGTCGGGAAGCCAAATGTGGAGAGGCATCATTGCCGACTTACCCATACCACCCGCGAATATCAGCACGAGAGCCCATGTCAGCACCGATGCGCCCATAAATGTAGCGCCGCCAGTCTGTGCCAAAACCGTTTCGGGCGAATTCGTGATTGTCAGGAAGTCGAATGTCTTAGTATAGAATGAGAGAATGAGAATACCGATAAGGAAACCGAGGTCGGCGAAACGGGTGACGATGAACGCCTTTTTCGACGCAGATACTGCCGACGGCTTCGTGTAGAAGAAGCCGATGAGCAGATAAGACGATACGCCCACAAGTTCCCAGAAGATATACATCTGGAAGATGTTGGTGGCGACCACCAAACCGAGCATCGAGAAAGTGAACAGTGACAGGAACGCGTAGTAGCGTTGGAAACCGACTTCGCCCTTCATATAGCCGAGGCTATAGAGGTGGACCATAAACGACACCGTAGTGATGACAACAAGCATCATCGCCGAAATCGGGTCGAGGAAGAATCCGAGTTTAATCACAAGGGATTCGGTGAACTCGAGCCAAGTGTAGTCGAACACCGAATATTGCAGGCGCTGTCCAGCGGCATCCACGAAGTCGGGCGAGCCGCTGAAGAAATATGTGTAGGCAACGGCATAAGCAAGCAACAAGGTGATGCCCAAGCCCACTGTGCCGAGCACACCTGCGAAGCGGTGGCTCATCTTCATGCCCGTCAGGCCGATGATAAGGAACATCGCCAGCGGAAGCAGAAGGATCAGATGAGATGATAACGACAAATCCATAGTTGCTTAAAATTTCATTTTGTTTACGTTGCGCACATCGACATTCTTCGCCATGCGGAACAAATTGACGATAATAGCGATTGCCAAAGCCGTTTCGGCGGCCGCAAGCACTATCGCGAACAGCGTGAAGAACATGCCCTCAAGTTGTCCGGGGAATAGGAAGCGGTTGAACACCACGAAATTGATATCGACGGCGTTGAGCATCAACTCAAGCGAAATCAGAATGGCTATCAGGTTTTTACGGGTGACGAAACCGTAAACGCCGCAGCAGAACATTATCAGCGCGGGAATCAGATATTTGAGCATTTCCAGTTCCATAAGGCGATTATCTTCTGCGGGCGACAACAACGCCACCGATTATACATGCTAATAACAACACAC
>JAFZPB010000250.1 GCA_017552595.1 Muribaculaceae bacterium | reverse complement strand
TCTTAGTCCTAAAAACGCGACTCCACATTGCGGTCATCGACACGTTCTGAGTGGATGTCGGTCAGACGCAAACGGCGGTCGTTATAGGTTGCGGCTTGAAGCAGCGACTCGTCGATTGACTTATATGCGTCCTGCAATTCGACATATTTGCCCACGAGGGCGATTTTCACCTCTTTCTCTGCACAATGCATCTTGGCAAGGAAGTCGAGCCACGGCTGCATATGAGGCTGCCCTTCAACGGGAAGCCCGGTCTTGCGGAGAATGATTTCGTCGAAATGCTGGCGGTGCATCACGATAGGCACCTCATAGATTGTGGGCACGTCGGGCGACTGCACCACAGCCTCGGGCATCACGTTACAGAAGAGGGCGATTTTACGGCGCACATCGGCGGGAATTTCGTGTTCTGTACGAAGCACGAGCACATCGGGCTGAATTCCGAGTTCCTGCAGTTTCTTGACGGAGTGCTGTGTAGGCTTCGTCTTGAGTTCTTTAGCCGCATGGATAAAGGGAACGTAGGTCAGGTGGACACACAGGCTGTTCTGCCCCATCTCCCAGCGCAACTGACGCACACTTTCGAGGAAGGGCAACGATTCAATGTCGCCGACGGTACCGCCGATTTCAGTGATAATGAAATCAAATTTGCCTGAAAGACCAAGTTGCTTGATGCGACGCTTGATTTCGTCGGTGACGTGGGGAATTACCTGCACTGTCTTGCCCAAATAGTCGCCACGACGCTCTTTGTCGATGACGGCTTGATAAATACGTCCAGATGTGATGTTGTTAGCGCGGGTGGTCTTGATGTCGGTAAAACGCTCGTAATGTCCGAGGTCAAGGTCGGCTTCATGGCCGTCGACGGTCACATAGCACTCGCCATGCTCGTAGGGATTGAGCGTGCCCGGGTCAACATTGAGATACGGGTCGAATTTTTGGATTGTCACTCTGAAGCCGCGGGCTTTCAGCAGGCATGCAATCGAGGAGGAAATGATTCCCTTACCTATCGACGAAACTACGCCGCCCGTCACAAAAATATACTTCGTTTCCACTGTAGGAGATATTTGTTGGTTGAACTTTTTCTAATAAGGTGCAAATTTACTGTTTTTTTCTGAAAAATTGCAGAGAGAGACTATAGTTTTTGAAGGGTGCTTAGAAGAATAGGCTCCATAATGCGATAGCCCTTGATGTTAGGATGGCATCCGTCGAACGATAGACCTTCGCGAAGAGCACCGTTTTCATCGGCGAGTGCCGAATAGTAATCTACGAACGGAATCTTCTCGACATTCGCCATTTCAACAATTCGTCGATTGAGTTCGACTATGATCGGAGCGGGCTTGATGTCGGGCCTCCACGAAAAACCGCCAGTAGGGAGCACCGAGCACACCACCGGCTTAATCCGATGTGCTTTCGCCAACTCCACCATCGAACGGATATTTCCGAGAATATTATCAACCGAAATCGGCCCGTTGTTCTCCGCAATGTCGTTCACTCCGGCGAGGATAACCACCACTTTCGGTTTCAAGGCAATGACATCTTGGCGAAAACGCACGAGCATCTCCGACGTGGTTTGTCCCGAAATGCCACGCCCGGCGAGGTCGTTATCCTTGAAGAAGTCAGGGTCGTAGCCCACCCAAAAATCGGTGATAGAGTCGCCCATCATGACGGCAAACGGCGAAGCGGTCATCTCGGCGTTGGCCTCGGCATAGCGGTAGAACTGAGCCCAGTCGTGGGCCTTGTCCTGCGCCGATACCGTGCCAGCGCACAGAGCCGACGTAGCCGCTGCCATAAATATCTTTTTATAGTTCATAAAAATACGTGAATGCCTTGATTGCTGAAATGTGGTCGGCTACCGACGCGGTTTCCCTTGCGGAGTGCATCGCCCAAATAGGGTTGCCCATATCGACACCGCGGAGGTCGATTTGCGACGTCAAGATGTTGCCAAGCGTCGAACCGCCAGCCACATCGCTATGGTTAACGAAATATTGGAACGGCACGCCCGCGCCCTCACAAATCTGGCGGAATACTCCCGACGATTCAGCATCGGTCATGTACTTGCAGTTGGAGTTGATTTTTATCACCGGACCGCCGCCAATGACAGGATGATTGGTCGGGTCGTGCTTTTCGACATAATTGGGATGGACAGCGTGGGCATCGTCGGCCGAAATCATAAACGACGAGGCGATGGCGCGGAGGAAGTCATCGTCACCGCCGCCGAGCGAAAGATTTATCCGCTGAAGAATCGACTTCAGCACGGGCGACGCGGCGCCCTGCTTCGTCCCGCTCTACCTGGCCCCGGCCCTGCATACGATGTACCTGGGCGAGCCCGTCCGCTTTGATCCGGAGGCCCCGCCGCGCGC
>JAFZPB010000249.1 GCA_017552595.1 Muribaculaceae bacterium | reverse complement strand
GTTATATTCTGCGGAATTAATAAGCGCTGCCGGTAGTACGGCCTTTAATTTTACCTCCCTTGATAAGTCCATCATAGTGGTGCATACGCAGGTGGCTTTCGATTTGTTGGAGAGTGTCAAGAACGACACCGACGAGAATCAGCAACGATGTGCCGCCGAAGAATTGGGCGAACTGCTGGCTGATGCCGAAGAAACGAGCGAAAGCCGGAAGGATAGCGACAATGCCGAGGAAGATAGAACCGGGGAGAGTGATACGCGACATAATCGTGTCGAGATACTCTTCGGTTTTCTTACCGGGCTTGACACCGGGGATGAAACCGTTGTTGCGCTTCATGTCTTCTGCCATCTGTTGCGGACGAACGGTGATGGCGGTGTAGAAGTAGGTGAAGGCGACAATCATGAGGAAGTAGATCAAATTATACCAGAAACCGTTGATGTCGGAAAGAGCGGCGAAGAAGCCCGTCGATTCAGAAGTGCTGAATCCGGCGAGGGTGATGGGGATAAACATCAGGGCCTGAGCGAAGATGATAGGCATCACACCTGCTGCATTGACTTTCAAAGGAATATACTGGCGAGCGCCACCGTACTGTTTGTTACCGACGATGCGTTTCGCGTATTGCACGGGCACTTTACGTGTGCCTTGCACAAGCATAACGCCGCCGACAATAACTGCAAAGAGGAGCACAATTTCGACGATGAACATAATCAGACCGCCTTGTGAGCCACCGGTTTCACCGGGGAGACGGCTGACGAATTCATAGAACAGAGCCTGCGGGAGACGGGCGATAATACCGACAAGAATGATGAACGAAATACCGTTTCCAATACCTTTGTCGGTGATACGTTCGCCGAGCCACATGATGAACATCGAACCAGCGGCGAGGATTATCACGAGATAAACCATCGTGAGGAACGGAAGTTCAACATGGCCACCCGCGCCGTTGACCTGATATTTAAGGTTGACCAGGTAAGCGGGGCCTTGAAGGAGAAGAATGATGACGGTCAGATAACGGGTGTATTGGTTAAGTTTCTGACGTCCGCTTTCGCCTTCACGTTGCATCTTTTGGAAAGAAGGAAGCACCATGCCGAGAAGTTGAATCACGATAGATGCCGTAATGTAAGGCATGATACCGAGGGCAAATACCGACGCTTGGGAGAATGCACCGCCCGAGAACATGTCGAGGAGTTGCATAAGGCCCGAACTTTCGGTGAACTTGCGGAGGCCTTCGAGGTCGGCGGGGTTGAAGCCCGGGAGGACAACAAAGCAGCCGAAGCGATAGATAAGGACGAGAAGAAATGTCATTATCAGACGCTTGCGCAGGTCTTCAATTTTCCAAATGTTTTGTATTGTCTCTATAAATTTCATTTTAAATCTTGTTGATTGAGCCTCCTGCTTCAGTGATGGCTTTTTCGGCGGCTGCCGAGAAAGCGTTGGCTTCAACTTGGAGGGCGCGGGTTAATGAGCCTTTGGCGAGGATTTTCACTAATTGTTTGCCAGAAACATAGCCGGCTTTGCGAAGTTCTTCGATACCGATGCGTTCGAAGTTGTTTGCTGCGGCGATAGTTTCGAGGTCGGAAAGGTTGATGGCCTTGTATTCGACACGATTGATGTTAGTGAAGCCCCATTTCGGCAAACGGCGTTGGAGAGGCATTTGACCGCCTTCGAAGCCGACTTTACGTTTGTAGCCTGAACGGGATTTCGCGCCTTTGTGACCGCGAGTAGAAGTACCACCTTTGCCCGAACCGGGACCGCGACCAACTCTTTTGCCGTGCTTGACGGCGCCAACTGCGGGTTTTAAATTACTTAGATCCATATCGTTGTAAGAATTTTATGCGTTAGTCACTTCTACAAGGTGACGAACAGTGTTAATCATTCCGCGGATCGAGGGAGTATCCTCCTTGACGACCTCGTGGTTCATTTTTCTGAGACCGAGCGCATCGAGCGTACGCTTCTGCACTTGCGGGCAGTTGATGCGGCTTTTAATCTGTTTAATCTTTATCTGTGCCATAGCGGGAATTATCCTTTAAAAACTTTTTCTACAGAAACGTTACGGGCTTTTGCTATTTCAGCCGGGCTGCGCATTGAACTGAGGGCTTCGATAGTGGCCTTTACAAGATTGTGAGGGTTGGACGAGCCTTTCGACTTGGCGAGGATGTCGGTGATTCCGACGCTCTCGAGGACGGCACGCATAGCGCCACCGGCCTTAACGCCCGTACCGGCAGAAGCCGGCTTGAGGATGATTCGCGAACCGCCGAACTTGGCAACCTGCTCGTGAGGTATTGTGCCATTGTGGACGGGAACACGGACAAGATTCTTCTTTGCCGACTCAACGCCTTTGGCGATAGCGGCCTGCATTTCGTTGGCTTTGCCGAGGCCCCAACCGACGATGCCGTTTTCGTTGCCGACAACGACGATCGCAGCGAGAGTGAACGTACGGCCACCTTTGGTCACCTTAGTGACGCGATTGACTGCTACGAGACGATCTTTAAGTTCGACTTCGTTGCTGTATTTAACTCTATTATTCTTATTGATCATAACTTTTAGAATTTAAGACCGCCTTTGCGGGCTGCGTCGGCCAATGATTTAACTCGACCGTGGAAGAGATATCCGTTACGGTCAAAAACAACTTCGGTGATGCCTACTTCTGCGGCTTTTTGGGCGATAAGGGCGCCTACTTTTGCTGCGATTTCGACTTTAGTGCCTTCAGTGATGCCTTTCGACGAAGCGGCGGCGAGTGTGTTGCCTGCTTTGTCGTCGATCAACTGGACATAGATGCCCTTGTTGCTGCGGAACACTGACATACGGGGGCGTTCGGCTGTGCCGGAGATTTTACCGCGGATGCGGGTCTTAATTTTGTTTCTTCTTTCTATCTTAGTTACCATAGTGAGAACATTTTAATTATTTAGCACTTGCCGATTTACCGGATTTACGACGGATAACTTCACCGACGAACTTCACGCCTTTACCCTTGTAAGGTTCGGGCTTGCGGAGTGAGCGGATTTTAGCGCACACCTGACCGAGGAGTTGCTTGTCGGCGCTTTCGAGGATGATGAGCGGGTTTTTGTTACGCTCCGACTTAGCCTCGACTTTGATTTCTTTCGAAAGTTTGATATATATGTCGTGGGAGTAGCCGAGGGTCAGTTTGAGTTCTTGGCCAGTGGCTTCGGCTTTGTAGCCTACTCCGACGAGTTCCATTTCTTTACGGTAGCCTGTCGAGACGCCTACAACCATGTTGTGAACGAGGGCGCGATAGAGGCCGTGCTGTGCGCGGTGTTCGCGGTCGTCGCTCGGACGGTTGAACTGGATGTGGCCGTCTTCGATTTTCACTTCGAGTTCAGGATTGATGGCCTGCGAGTGTTCGCCTTTCGGGCCCTTCACTGTGATTACGTTATTTTCCACTTTGACGGTTACGCCTGCGGGAATTTCGATGGGTGCTTTACCTATTCTTGACATGATTCAGTCCTCCATACATTAATAAACATAACACAGAACTTCGCCACCGATTTTGAGTTCCTTAGCCGCCTTGTTGGTCATGACGCCCTTGGAAGTCGAAAGGATGGCAATTCCTAAACCGTTTAACACTCGAGGCATATCTTTGTAGCCTGTGTACTGGCGGAGTCCCGGGCGGGAAACGCGTTTGAGAGCGCGGATGGCGCTGGTCTTGTCGACCGGATCGTACTTCAAGGCGATTTTGATAGTGCCGGCGGGGGTTTCACCCTCTATAAACTTATAATTAAGAATATAGCCTTGTTCGAAGAGAATTTTTGTAATCTCTTTTTTCAAGTTCGAGGAGGGAATCTCGACCACACGATGCTGGGCCTTGATGGCATTCCTCAATCTTGTCAAATAATCTGCTATTGGATCAGTCATTTTTATTTAATTGTTAAATTGATTCGGGAAATTCCGAACAATATTTAATACTCACATAATTTAATTTGCGGGTCACCAACTTGCTTTCTTCACTCCGGGGATAAGACCGGCAGAAGCCATTTCGCGGAATTGGATACGGGAGATGCCGAATTGACGCATGTAGCCTTTCGGACGACCGGTGATTGAGCAGCGGTTGTGAAGGCGAACTACAGATGCGTTTTTGGGCAACAACTGGAGGGCTTCATAGTCGCCGGCAGCCTTAAGGGCGGCTTTCTTGGCGGCATACTTTGCCACGAGTTTTGCTCTCTTGACCTCGCGGGCTTTCATTGATTCTTTTGCCATAGTTCGAATTTAGTTTTATTTTTTGAAAGGAAGTCCAAACAACTTGAGCAGTTCATAACCTTCTTCGTCGGTGTTGGCCGAGGTAACGAAAGTGATGTTCATGCCCATCATTTGGGTGATGGTGTCGATGTTGATTTCGGGGAAGATGATCTGCTCAGAGATGCCGAGGGTGTAGTTGCCGCGGCCGTCGAGTTTGCTTTCGATGCCTTTGAAGTCGCGGATACGCGGGAGGGCGACGCGGACGAGGCGTTCGAGGAATTCGTACATACGTTCACGACGGAGAGTGACTCTTACGCCGATAGGCATTTTCTTACGGAGTTTAAAGTTGGAGATGTCCTTCTTCGAAACAGTTTGAACGGCTTTTTGGCCGGTGATGGCTGTCAATTCGTTGATTGAAACTTCGATGAGTTTCTTATCAAGAGTGGCGCGACCGAGACCTTGGTTGATGACAATCTTCTTCAATTTGGGCACCTGCATAGGTGTGTGGTAATTGAACTTCTCGGTAAGGGCGGGAACGATGCGTTCCAGATAGTCTTTCTTAAGTGTTACATTACTCATTACTTGATCTCCTCTCCTGATTTTTTAGATATACGAATAGTTTTGCCTTTTTCGTCCTTAGCGTGACCGATGCGAGTGGGCTTGCCAGTCTTCGGATCGATGAGGTTAAGGTTCGAGATGTGGATGGGGGCTTCCTTCTTAACGAGGCCGCCTTCGGGATGTTGCGCATTGGGCTTTGTAGCCTTGGTGACAATGTTGACGCCTTCTACGATAGCGCGCTGCTTTTTAACGAGCACTGAGAGCACACGGCCTTGTTTGCCGCGGTCGTTGCCGGAGTTGACGTAAACAGTATCGCCCTTTTTGATATGCAATTTTGTCATATTGGTTGTTTACTTCATTAAATAGTTAAAGTACTTCAGGGGCGAGTGAAACGATTTTCATGTTGGTTGCACGGAGTTCTCGGGCCACGGGGCCGAAGATACGGGTACCGCGCAATTCGCCGGCTTGATTTAATAACACACATGCGTTGTCGTCGAAGCGGATGTAAGAGCCGTCGGGACGGCGAACTTCCTTCTTCGTGCGGACGACAACCGCTCTCGATACAGTACCTTTCTTTACGTCGGATGCGGGGATAGCGTCCTTGACAGTGACAACGATGATATCACCCACAGTGGCGTAACGACGACCTGTACCACCTAAGACACGAATGCAGAGCGCTTCTTTTGCGCCGCTGTTGTCTGCTACTGTTAATCTGGTTTCTGACTGTATCATAATTATTTTGCTTTTTCGATGATTTCTACTAATCTCCAACGTTTAGTTTTGGAGAGGGGGCGGGTTTCCATCAGACGGACGGTGTCGCCTACACCACACTCGTTCTTTTCATCGTGAGCGTGATACTTTTTGGTTTTGTTGACGAACTTACCGTAGATAGGGTGCTTCTCCTTATATTTCACTGTGACAGTGATGGTCTTGTCGCCCTTGTTGCTGGAAACGACCCCGATACGCTCTTTTCTTAAATTTCTTTTTTCTTCCATTGTTAAAAGGGATTATTTGCTGGGGTTAAGTTCTCTGAGACGCAACTCTGTTTTGACGCGGGCGATCATGCGACGGTCGCGGGTAATGCGCGCGGGATTGTCGAGAGGCGACACGGAGTGGTTAATCTTCGTCTGGATATATTCCTTTTCCATCTCTGCGAGACGTTCTTGAAGATCTTTCGTGCTAAGCTCTTTAATTTCTTCTTTTGTCATAATCGGTTACACGTTTTGAGTTGGGTCATAATCACGGCGTACTACAAACTTGGTGGTCACGGGAAGTTTCTGAGCGGCGAGGCGGAGTGCTTCCTTTGCGATTTCGAGGCTGACGCCTTCAACTTCGATGAGCATACGACCAGGGGTTACAGGGGCGACGAAGCCTTCGGGCGAACCTTTACCTTTACCCATACGGACTTCGGCGGGTTTTTTGGTGATGGGCTTGTCGGGGAAGATGCGGATCCAGATTTGACCTTGACGTTGCATGTAGCGAGTCACGGCGATACGGGCAGCCTCGATTTGGTTGCCAGTGATCCACTTCGTTCCTAAGCTCTTTATACCAAACGAGCCAAATGCCAACTGATTACCGCGTTGGGCGATGCCTTTCATGCGGCCTTTCTGTTGACGGCGGAATTTAGTTTTTTTAGGTTGTAACATTTTCTATTCTTTCAAGACGGTTGTTTAACGATTGCTTTTCGGTTTACGGAAACCGCCACGGCGGTTGCCGCCATTGTTGGAACCACGGTTGTCCTTCGTTGCGACATATTGCGGAGTGAGTTCTTTCTTACCATAGACTTCGCCACGGCAGATCCAAACTTTAACGCCGATGACGCCCACTTTGGTGTGAGCCTCAACGAGTGCGTAGTCGATGTCGGCACGGAGGGTGTGGAGAGGAGTACGACCTTCCTTGAACATTTCGGAGCGGGCCATTTCGGCGCCGTTCAGACGTCCGGAAATCTGCACTTTGATGCCCTCGGCGTTGGCGCGCATAGCAGATTGCATGGCCATTTTCACGGCGCGGCGATAAGCGATCTTGCCTTCGATTTTGCGGGCGATGTCGGCTGCGATGATTTGAGCGTCGAGGTCGGGACGTTTGATTTCGTAGATGTTGACTTGAACATCCTTGTCGGTAATCTTCTTAAGTTCTTCCTTAAGTTTGTCAACTTCCTGACCACCCTTGCCGATAATCAAGCCGGGACGGGATGTGCAGATTGTGATGGTCACCATCTTGATGGTGCGGTCGATGTTGATACGTGAAACGCTTGAATTAGCCAAACGGACATTCAAGTATTTACGAAGTTTGGCATCTTCGAGAAGGGTGGCGCCATATTTCTTGCCGCCGAACCAGTTGGAGTCCCAACCGCGGATGATGCCTAAGCGATTGCTGATCGGATTAACTTTTTGTCCCATTGTTATTCTTCGTTAGCGTTATTATTAATTTTATCAACATAAATAGTCACGTGGTTGGAGCGTTTGCGGATGCGGTAGCCGCGGCCTTGGGGGGCCGTGCGGAGGCGCTTGAGCATCGTAGCGCAGTCAACGTAGATGCGGCTGACGCAGAGTTGGCCCGATTCGGCTTTCGTTTCGTTTTTCTGCTCCCAGTTAGCGATAGCCGAGCGGAGAAGTTTTTCAACTTTCGCGGCGGCTTCTTTATTTGAATAATGGAGAACTCCAAGGGCTTTGAACACTTCCATACCGCGCACCATGTCAGCGACGAGGCGCATCTTGCGGGGCGAGGAGGGGACGTTGTTCAGGCGGGCGAAAGCCACTTCCTTGCGAGCCTCTTTCAACAAATTTGCGGATTCTCTTTTTCTTTTACCCATTTTATTTGATTCTTTTTTTGTCAAAAATTTTTAACGGGGCCTAATCATTATTTCTTCTTGTTTCCAGCGTGTCCGGTAAACTTGCGGGTCGGGGCGAATTCGCCAAGTTTATGACCTACCATGTTTTCAGTCACGTAAACAGGAATGAATTTGTTGCCATTGTGAACTGCGAAGGTCAATCCGACAAATTCGGGGGCGATCATCGAAGCGCGGCTCCAGGTCTTGATGACGGTGCTCTTCTTCGACTCGATGACAGCGTTGACTTTCTTTTCGAGTTTGACACTAATGAACGGGCCTTTTTTAATAGAACGACTCATAGTTGTTTAATTAAATCTGTTTACTTTTTCTTCCTTCTTTCAATGATGTACTTCGAAGATTGTTTCTTCGGTGCACGAGTCTTCAGACCCTTAGCGTAGAGGCCCTTGCGTGAGCGCGGGTGACCGCCGGAAGCGCGACCTTCACCACCGCCCATCGGGTGGTCAACTGGGTTCATGACGACGCCACGGTTGTGGGGACGGCGGCCGAGCCAGCGGCTGCGTCCGGCTTTACCGGAACGTTCGAGGTGATGCTCTTCGTTGCCGACAACGCCGATAGTGGCTTTACATGTCAAGAGGATTTTGCGAATTTCACCTGAAGGGAGTTTGATGATTGCGTAGTTGCCGTCGCGAGAGGAAAGTTGAGCCGAAGTGCCGGCCGAACGAGCGATTTGGGCACCCTGTCCGGGACGCATCTCAATGTTGTGAATAACTGTACCGATAGGAATGTTGCTCAGGGGGAGAGCGTTTCCGATTTCGGGGGCTGCTTCAGGTCCGCTTACGACAGTCGCGCCAACTTGAAGTCCGTTGGGAGCGATGATGTAAGTTTTGGTTCCGTCCACGTAGTAAAGAAGGGCGATGTGGGCCGACCGGTTGGGGTCGTACTCAATCGACTTGACTACAGCGGGCACACCGTCTTTGTTTCTCTTAAAGTCGATAACGCGATATTTACGTTTGTGTCCACCGCCAAGGTAGCGAGCGGTGAGGTGTCCTTCGGCGTTGCGACCGCCTGTGGAGCGTTTACCGACGGTAAGAGATTTCTCTGGTGTAGAAGCAGTGATCGTACCTTTGAATACACCAATAATCTTGTGTCTTTGCCCCGGTGTTGTGGGCTTGAATTTTCTTACTGCCATTTTTTAATTATATATTACTATAGAAATCAATGGTTTGACCTTCGGCGAGAGTGACGAAGGCTTTCTTGTAGGATGACGTTTTGCCGCGGAGAAGGCCGCTCTTGGTGTAGCGCGACTTGTTCTTTCCACGAACGATCAACGTGTTAATTTTAACAACTTTAACTCCATAAAGGTCTTCGATGAGGGCCTTAATCTGGTTCTTCTCAGCCTTCGGGGAGACACGGAAAGTGTAACGACCGAGTTTGTCAGTGATCTTAGTCGCCTTTTCTGTTACGATTGGTTTAATCGATATGTTCATTTTTCGTTCCTCCTTTGGATTAAATGTTATTAATAATGTCGACGCTCTTTTCGGTCATAACGATAACGTTATTATTGAGCAAAGCGTAGGTATTCACGTCCGACGCGGTCATAATTCTCACGTTGGGCAAATTTCGAGCTGACAAAAGTACGTTTTTATTTTGACTTGGCAAAACAATAAGCATCTTTTTTTCAGCGAGTTTACAATTTTTAGCAAATTTTACGAATTCTTTAGTTTTCGGTGCTTCGAAATCGAATTCTTCTACCACAAATATCTGATCGTCTTTGGCTTTGTAGGTGAGGGCCGACTTGCGGGCAAGGGCTTTAACCTTCTTGTTAAGTTTGAAACGATAGTCGCGGGGACGGGGACCGAACACGCGGCCGCCACCGACGAGAACAGGCGAGTTGATGTCACCGATACGCGAGCCGCCACCACCTTTTTGTTTGTGGAGTTTGCGGGTCGAACCGGCAACTTCGCTACGTTCTTTCGATTTGTGAGTTCCTTGACGTTGGTTAGCCAAATATTGTTTTACATCAAGATATACGGCATGTTCGTTGGCTTCGATTGCGAACACCTCGTCGTTAAGGGTGACCTTGCGACCGGTGTCTTCGCCGTTGATGTTATATACTGCGAGTTCCATTATTTTTCGATTGCTACGATTGAACCTTTACTTCCGGGGATTGAACCCTTAATCATCAGAATATTGTGTTCGGGGATAACTTTCAGAACTTGAAGGTTCTGGATAGTCACGCGTTCGTTGCCCATTTGACCGGCCATACGCATGCCTTTGAACACTTTTGCGGGATAGGAACATGCACCGACAGAACCCGGGGCACGATCGCGGTCGTCCTGACCGTGAGTTTGTTGGCCAACGCCGCCGAAACCGTGGCGTTTGACAACACCTTGATAGCCTTTACCTTTCGATTTGCCGATGATGTCGACGAAGTCGTTCTCGGAGAAGAAGTCAACACAGATTGTGTCGCCGAGGTTGTATTCGCCTTCAAATCCTTTGAAATCGGCCAAGTGGCGC
>JAFZPB010000248.1 GCA_017552595.1 Muribaculaceae bacterium | reverse complement strand
CGAACGACACAATCCAAATCGTCTATAAACGCCCGAAGCCGAAAAAAGAGTCGAAGAAAAAGGCGGCATCCGATTCCATAAAAGTTCCCGACCCGCTGGTGACGATTCGCTCGCTAACAGGCTCAACGCAGGAGCCGCTCAGCCCGCATATTCTCGCCGTCGACGAACCTCTCGACAGTTTCGACATCTCGCTGTTCAGGCTTGAGCAAACGGCCGACACTGTGTGGGCAACGGTGGCCGACGCGAAGATTTCCCCAATAAGCCCAACCGACCAGATGAAATATCGGCTCGACCATAAGTGGGATTTGGAAATGAAATATCGACTCACCGTGGATTCGCTTGCACTGCGAAGCATCTACGGGAAGACGAACAAAAAGACGACGCTGAACTTCTCTACCCGCAAAGCGGAAGATTATGCTTCGCTGACATTCAATGTCGACGGTCTCAAAGATTCGGAGCAGGCAATAGTCGAACTACTCGACACATCCGACAAAGTGCTTCGCACCGCCAAAACCGAAGGCGGCACCGCCCATTTCGACTATGTCTTGCCAGGCACTTACTACGCACGATTGTTTATCGACCGCAACCATAACGGTCGATACGACACCGGCAATCTACTGCTGCATATCCAACCCGAGGACGTTTTCTACTATAACAAGAAAATCAACGTCAAGAAAAATTGGGACATCTCGCAGGCATGGAGCCTGTATGCATTGCCTGTCGATTTGCAGAAACCCGACGCCATAAAGAAGAACAAACCGACTAAGAAGGCTGGCGACAAGAAGTCGGACGACGAAGAAGATGACGACGAATTCTCGACAGGCATAGGTTCGTCAAGTTCATCGAAGAGAGGTTCGCTAAGTCCGAACCTCAGCCTCGGAAGCGGAAAAAATAGAGCAGGGAGCAAAAAATAACGGGATAAGACTCACATGAATTTGAAAAAATTGACAGCCGATTTGATTTCCGACCCGCGACTATGGAGGCTCTCCCTCGCTATCTCGCGCAATAAGATGAGTGTGTTGGCATATTCAATCGTCGGCGAGGAGTCGGCCATAGCCTGTACAATTCCCTTCGAAACCGACATTTCCGAATCGATAAAACCGCTTGAGGACGTCGTTTACGACAACCAACTTCTTCTTCAGGACTTCGACCGTATCGACATTCTTCTGCGCACCGATATTTTCTCGCTCATTCCGTCAGAAATTGACGACGAGGCCCTTGTGGCAGATATTTTCCGCAAAGAACACCCCGAAAGCCACGGCGAATTCATTCGCAACGACCTCCCTCGTTTAGGTGCCGCAATCATCACGCAAGTAGATTCCACGCTGATTGGATTCCTACGCCGCACCTTCTTCAACCCGCGCATAATGAACTGGATTTACCCGCTGTGCAGTTACTTCGGCGACAAAAGCCGTGCGGGCAGCGACCGCAAAATGTTCGCGCACTTCCGCGACAACCGTCTTGACATCGTCGCATTCCATCGCGGCAAATTGCTGATGGCAAACACTTTCGCCTACAAAGAGCCAATCGACGCATTCTACTTCATAATGGCATCACGCAAGAAACTCGTCTTCAACGCAGAACGCGACCCGCTAATGCTCGTAGGCGATGCCGCTGTGCGCGACGAACTTATGCCGTTGACACGAAAATACGTCGCCACAGTGCTTCCTGTAATATTCCCGTCGACTATGGTCGCCGCTTTGAAAAATTCGGCGGCATCAACACCATTTCCCCTTATTCTCACCCCATTATGCGAATAATTTCAGGCAAATACGGCCGACGTCGTTTCGACGTTCCAACTAACATAACCGCCCGACCCACAACCGATTTCGCACGCGAAAACCTTTTCAACGTGCTGACTAACCTTATAGATTTCGAAGGCATGACCGCCGTTGACCTCTTCGCAGGCACGGGGGCGGTGTCGTTCGAACTTCTTTCGCGAGGCTGCGCTGCGGTGACATCTGTGGAAATGGCGCAAACACAGTTGGCATTTATCAGAAAAGTGTCGGGCATCCTTGGCTGCGAAGGACATCGTATTGTCAAAGGCGATGCGTTCCGCTTTGTCGAAAACGCCTCGTCGGCAGTGGATTTCGTCTTTGCCGACCCGCCCTACAACCATCCCCGTTTCGCCGAAATTCCCGCATTGATACTAAAGTCACAACTCGTTAAAGAAGGCACATTGGTAGTCGTCGAACATTCGCAAGCCCACGACTTCTCCTCGTTGCAGGGCTTTATCGACCATCGCGCCTACGGCTCCGTGAATTTCTCCATATTCCAAATATAGGCCTTTTGCCAAAAAACCATTCGGAGAAAATATAAAAAATCGAACGATTTTCAGCGGAATATGCATTTTTTCGGCACTTTTTGTTGTGAAATCGAAAATAAAAGCCTAACTTTGCACCGCTTTTCGCAAGAACGGCAATGACTCCGTAGCTCAGTTGGTAGAGCAATTGACTCTTAATCAATGGGTCGAGGGTTCGAGCCCCTCCGGGGTCACAAAAAAACGACGAGAGATTTCTCCCGCCGTTTTTTTTATTTTTATTCTCTTTAACCTTTAATCTGTCCTCTTTACTTTGTCGGGGGATAGTCGAGAGTGTAGTGCAGACCGCGGGATTCTTTGCGCTCTTTTGCTTGACGCATGATAAGATATCCCACGTTTATTATATTACGTAATTCGCATATCTCGCGCGACGCCTTGCTGCACTTGAAGAGTTTCTCGGTCTCTTCATAGAGGATGTCGAGTCGGTTCCATGCGCGGTCAAGACGCAAGTTTGAACGGACGATGCCGACATAAGCCGACATAATCTGCCCCACTTCGCGAATGCTCTGTGTGATGAGCACCATTTCTTCGGGATGCGTCGTGCCTTCGTCGTTCCATTCGGGAACATCTTCACGATAAGAATAGTGATTTACCATTTCGCGGGCATGACGTGCGGCGGCTTCGGCATAAACGACAGCCTCTATAAGCGAATTCGATGCAAGACGGTTGCCGCCATGCAGGCCAGTGCAGGAACACTCGCCGACGGCATAAAGTCGACTAATCGACGATTCAGCGTTAGTGTCGACGAGGATTCCGCCGCATAGGTAGTGTGCAGCGGGTGCCACGGGGATATAGTCCTTTGTGATGTCGATGCCAAGAGACAAGCACTTTTGATAGATGTTCGGGAAATGGTGGCGGGTTTCTTCGGGGTCTTTATGGGTGACATCGAGGAATACGTGGTCGTCGCCATATTGTTTCATTTCGGCGTCGATTGCACGTGCCACGATGTCGCGGGGAGCCAACGAAAGGCGCGGGTCGTATTTATGCATAAACTCTTCGCCGCGAAGGTTACGCAAAACAGCCCCGTAGCCACGCATTGCCTCGGTGATGAGGAATGAGGGACGGTCGCCCGGATGATAAAGAGCGGTCGGGTGGAACTGGATAAATTCCATGTCTTTGACTGTACCCTTTGCACGATACACCATTGCGATGCCGTCGCCTGTCGCCACAAGCGGATTAGTTGTCGTAGTATAAACGGCACCTACGCCACCTGTTGCCATCAGAGTGATTCTCGACAGGAACTTGTCAACCTTGCCAGTAGCGAGGTCGAGAATATATGCGCCATAGCAAGTGATGTCGGGTGTGCGTCGGGTAACGATGCGTCCGAGGTGGTGCTGGGTGATGATTTCGACAGCGAAATGGTTTTCGAAGATGTCGATATTCGGATTATTGCGCACCTTTTCAATCAGACTTTGCTGAATCTCGTAGCCAGTGTTGTCGGCATGGTGAAGGATTCGGAATTCGGAATGGCCGCCTTCGCGGTGAAGGTCGAACACGCCGTCTTCGTTGCGGTCGAAATCCACGCCCCATTCGAGCAATTGCTTGATTTGTTCAGGAGCCTCGGTGACAACCTTACGAACCGCGACGGGGTCGGAAAGCCAGTCGCCGGCAATCATCGTGTCCTCAATATGTTTTTCGAAGTTGTCGAGTTCCAAATTTGTTACCGACGCAACGCCGCCTTGGGCGAGTGCGGTGTTGGCTTCGTCAAGTGTGGTTTTACACACCAAGGCCACGCGACCAGTATCGGCCACCTTAAGGGCAAAACTCATACCGGCGATGCCCGAGCCAATCACGAGATAATCGTATCTGTAAGACATGGGGGAAATTAGAAATGAGGAGTTAGGATTTATGAATTGTTATCGAACATTCGAGCAATAGAGAAATCTATAAACTATCAACTTTAAACTCTATTCTTTATTTAGTTAACAATAAGAATTTTGGTGACAACGCCCGACGACGAGCCGTTGGCGTTTTGTGATGAAAGGACGAAATAGACGCCCGATTTCACACGTTGTCCTTCGGCATTGCAGCCGTTCCACGTTGCCATGCCGCCTTCGGAACGGGTGGTGTAGAACACGTTGCCGGCCGAGTCGGAGATTTTCACGAGCGAGTTTTCCATCAAACCCTTGATTGTGATAAGTCCGGTGTAGTCGGGTGTGACGGGATTCGGATATGCCACCACATCGGAATAGTCGGGCGAAGCGGGCGAAGAAGTTCCGCTATATTCAACAAGCCCGAATTCCGTGCCGAAGAAGACGGAATTGCTCTTGGGGTCGCAAAGAATTGCGCCGATTTTGTTCGAGGGCAGATAACTGTTTTCCGTGGTGAAATGCTGAAGAATCTGCGAGCCGTCTTCGCTGACGAGATAGACACCGGCGGAGGCTGTGCCTATCCACTTGCGGTCGGAACTGTCGATGGCGATACAAAGAGCGCTTTCGCCGTCAAGAAGATAGTCGGCATAATTAGTGCCGTCGTTGCGGGGCACTTTGATGCGGTTGACGCGCATATTCTCTTCGAAAAGCGACGACTGCGACGCCAATTCGATTACGCCAGAACTTGTCCCCACCCAAATTTTGCCGCGCTTGTCTTCCGTAATGCAATGGAGATATGTCGGGGCAAACGACTTGCTGTCCTGGTCGGTGAACGATGACCAGTAGATGTAACGGTCGTCGCCGAAGTTTTCGGGGGTGTTGTTGGTGTTGTAGCAGTAAAGACCTTGCTCATATTCGCAGTTGGCCAACAAAATAAGTCCCGACTGTGAGCAAAGATGTAGCAGACCTTCCTTTCCGCCGTTATACTCGCCCACTTTCGCCTTTTTCCAATCATCGACAGTCGTTGACGACTTGCCGAGTTTTGACGCGGGAAGCATCATCAACGCCGGATTTCCGGCATCGACGTAGTTGATTGCCCAAAGGTTGCCGCTTTTGTCGAAACGAACACGGCGCACGCAGCACGCCCAATTGCTAATCATCGTCATCGGCGAATTCGTGAAGTCGTATTTTCCCGACTCCTTGCCGTCGGTAATCTTGTAAATGCCCTCCCACCAAGTGGGGATATAATACGTATTGGGGTCGGTGGGCGATTCGATGGCTTCGAATGCATCGACAAGTGTCTCTGAGAAAATCGGCTGTTTGCAGTTGGGATTGTTGATTGTCAAATCCTTGGGCGTCACATTGACGATTTTGTCGCCCTCCATACGGCAAACGGGAGTCTTTACGTAACTGGAAATTCCGAACACGTTACTGTTGCCGATAGCGTTCATATAGATAGCACCTGAATGTCCCACATTCATCGACAACGGTTTTTGTATAGGCGTTGCCTGCATGGGAACAAACCGCTCGCTAATTTGTCCGAACTGACCGTCGGAGTAGGTCAGATGGCCCACACCGTCACCGTTGGCGGCCCAGAGTTGATTTGTGTTCATTCCCAAGGCGTTGCCCTTGAGTTCGTCGGGTAGATTCAAAACAGCGAACGACGCGTCGGACGAAAAAGGAACCATCAGTCCACGGGTGTAGAATATTGCTCCGTCGGAAGTCGGTGATATGCTATAACCGCCAGTGTTCACACCGGTGGTTTCCGTTGTCAGATTGTTCTTTTTGAAGTCGAATGTGGCGACTACAAGTTCGTTTGATGCTCGAAGCGCAGCCTGATGGTCGTTTAGGGCAGTTATCTGCCGATAGACCGTCGCACGCATAAGTTTGAATGAGTCGAAGGTTACGAACGATGCCGTAAGCGGTGCGAAATATACACGATACGGCCAACTGATAACGACATAGTCGCCGATAACCTCAACCGTCTCAATGTTGATATTATAAATGCCGCTCTGATACACTTCAAAGCGAGTGTCGTCGAAAACAACGAGGCCGAAACCTGTGGCGACAAATATTCTCCCGTCGGAGAAACTCACGTCGTTGATGTTTTTTACCGAAACCGATGTGGCGTTTTTGATGTCGGGGAGATTCACAATACGCTTGCCGTCATCGAGGATAAGGTCGATATTGCTGTCGGCATAAATCACCATCAAATAGTCCTTGATACGGTTATAGCGGATTTCTTTAACTTCCGAACTGCTCAACGAATTGCGCGCCGTATAGGCGAAAGTTTCGTCGTCGGTCTTCGAATAGTGGAATAGCGAACCGTCGCTGACGAAAAACACCATTGTCGGCGTTTCGATAAGTTGGGTCACATCGCCGCCGTAGCCGGTATAGATTGTCCAGTCGCCTACCGCCATTTGGGCATTTACGGCCACCGAACTCACGGCTATCGCAAGCGATATCAGTATTTTTTTTATCATTACCCTCTTTAACCTTTAAACTTTTTCCCTTTAAACTTTAACCTACTTCACCACGACGATTTTCGCCACGGTCACGGGCGCACTGTTGATATCGACGATGACGGAATAAACTCCGGCGCCTACCGGGTTGCCGTCAATGTCGGCGAGATTCCACATCAGTGTGCCACCTTCAGATTCGGAAAAATATTTCGTCACGCCGTTTTGGTCAGCAATGCGTACAGCCGAATTGTTCATCAAGCCCTTGATTGTAATCCAACCGGTGTAGTCGGCATTGACCGATGAGGGGTACACCACTACGTTGTCGTAGTTGGGGGCACCTGTACTGCCGTCGGGATTGTGGCGGACAAGGCCAGCATTAGTTCCGATGAGAATCGAACCGTCGTTCACGTCATAGGCGAGGTTGTAAATAGTGTTCGACGGAATGGGGCACGAAGCCGTGGTGTAAGTTGCAAGGATAACCGTACCGTCGGCCGAAACGTGATATAGACCGTTGTCGGTGGCAATCCATTTCGTGTTCTCGTTGTCGGCGATAATCGAGTAGGTGGCGTTGGAGTCGAGAAGATATGCGTTGGTTTCAGTCACTTTAATGTGGTTGAAGCGCGGTGCTTCCGAGAAGAGGTCGTCCTGGTTGATTGTCAGGATGCCACCCGTCGTGCCAAACCAGAGTTTGCCTTCGCGATCCTCACATATGCAGTAGATGTAGTTGAAGTCGATTTCGTTGCCGTCAAGGTCGCGGAAGTTTTCCGAGAGATAAGCCGTGCGGTCGTCGGAGGTGTCGGCAGGAGTGCCGTTGAAATCAAGCACAGCCACATAGCCCTTCCATCCGCGATTGAGGAAATAAACGCGATTAGTTGTCGGCGAAACGAACACTTCTGTGTCTTTCGACTTCTCGGCACCTGGCATACGGAACGATACCCATCCCGTTGTGCTCGGAGCATCGTTGAGATGGTCGTAGGTGAGACAGTAGAGGTCGGGGTCGCTTGAATCAAAGTAGCCCGTCACCCAAAGGTTGTTGTCCCTGTCGAAGGCCATGCTCGTTATATCGTTGGCATAGTTTGCGACAGACTTGAGCGGCGAATTGCTCCAATTGTAGTTGGCAGCCATTTGGCCGTTAGTAATCTTATACAATCCGCTCCACCATGTCGAATAATAGTAGGTGTTGGGGTCAACAGCCGATTCAATCACATTTGTAACGGCGTATGGTTTCGTGGCCCAGTCGTTCATTCCCCAAGTGTTTTTGGGGCTCTTCGTTGTAATGTCGGGATAAAGATTCTCGATTGTTCCGTCGGGACTGATGCGGTTGATATACGAATTGTATTGGTCGCCTGTTCCGATTATATTGGATTGGCAACGGGTAGTGACATAGACTCGACTTGTCTTGCCGATGCTCATCCGCTGAACCGAAGGGACCATCAACGCTTCGGGCACTCCCTCGCGGGCCTTGATTGTCGTACCTGCCGAAAGGTCGAAACATGCGAAACCTGTCGCATTGACCGACCATGCCTCTTGCAACCCGTTATAGCACGTGACTCTCGAACTTGCTGCATCACCCGAGAGCGTCGTTACCGTCTTGGTTGCCGAATTATCGTAGGTGATTAACTGCGTGTCGTTCGAAGCCGAAACGCCCCAAGATGTGTAGGTGACGTCGCTCGTCGCCGCTGCGGATGTCGCTGTGGAAAGTGCGATTTTGTTAGTAGAGGGCGTAAAGGTGCCAAGACCGACGCCGCCGCTGTTATACTTTGCCACGAATTTGTTGCTCGTGAGAGGCACAAATGCCTTGCAGTTCATTTTATAGGTGGTAGTCACCACATTTTCAAACTCGGGAAGGATTCCGGCGTCGGGAGCCGGCGCCGAATAGATGTAACTGTCGATGCAGAAAAGGTAGTAGTCGCCCACTTTTGCGAAGGCGGTAATGCTTACCTTGTAATTCTTGAAATCGACAACTTTACGATTTACAGTGTCGATGCGGACCACGCCGAATGTGGTTGCCACAAGAATATCTGTACCGTCGAACGAGATGCTATTGACCGCTTTCAGACTTAGCGCCACGTAATTGGCAATTTGTGGAAAATTAACAATCGAGCCGTCGTCGTAAATAAGGTCAATTGTGCAGTCATTGTAAACCACTGCCGCATAGCCGCCTGCTGGGTTGTATAACACATTTGACACGCCCGACGAACTGTTGAGTTTTTCGCCGGAGTTGTACGAGTCAACATCGCCCGACGTTTTGTCATAGGCGATAATCGAACTGGCAAAAGCCACAAGAACTTTCGATGGCGTTTCGACTACCTTTGTGTAGTCGCCGCTAAAAACTTTGTAAACTGTCCAACTTCCGTTGAGGGTTTGTGCTTGAGAAGTCAGCGCAAAAACTGCCATCAGCGCGAGGATGAATTTCTTTATCATTGTCGTATTTTTTATTGTTTTCACTTTACTATTATATAAAACAACGCAAGTTAGCAATTATTTTCCACATAAGCAAAAATCAGCCCCATATTATGATTTTTTTGTTAAGTAATGGAAACAAATTCACATATTATCGGGAATAAATAAGTATTATATCCGATTCTGTGTAGTTCGAAACATCTTTTATTTCACAGTTTTTTCGGGAAAAATTTCGGTGTGACGCGGGCTTTGATTATCTTTGTCGCGGATTTCAATGCTATTATCTATTCCGCCTGTGAAATGAAATATCTGTCGCTGCCGAAAAGTTTTCCCGTTGAGCCGGCTCCTCTGCTGCCTTTTTTCCTCGCCATGGAGGAATACGCGGCCCGAATTGTCGACGACGATGGGCTGTTCTTTATGTGGCAAGTTGACCCGACGGTGATTTTCGGGCGAAATCAAGTGGTTGAAAACGAGGTGAATATCGACTACTGTCGACAACACGGCATTAAAATGTTCCGCCGTAAAAGCGGCGGCGGTTGTGTCTATGCCGACCGCGGAAATATCATGTTCTCCTGCATCCAACGGTCAAGCGACGTGACGACCACTTTCGCCGCCTATACGTCGGCGGTCTCTGCAATGTTGTGCCGGCTTGGTCTGAACGCTGTGGCTACTGGCCGCAACGATATTCTTATCGACGGGCTGAAAGTTTCGGGCAACGCTTTCTACCACCTTCCGCATCGTAGCATCGTCCATGGCACAATGCTTTTCACCACCGACAACGCCAATATGCTTCAGGCGATTACGCCTTCGATTGAAAAATTGCAATCGAAGGGTGTGGCATCGGTTCGCAAACATGTCACAACGCTCAGCGAACATCTTTCGATTGGCATTGAGGAGTTTAAGGATTTCGCACGCGCAAGCCTTACCGATGACGAAGTAGTCCTTTCCGACGATGCCATCAAGGAAATTCGTGCCATCGAACAGACGTATCTTTCGCCCGATTTCATATTCGGCCGACACCGTCAATCGTCGTTCACGCAAAAGGAGAGGATAGAAAATGTGGGTGAAATCACCGCCAGCGTGACGACAAACCGCAGGCTTTTGACCGACATTGACCTTTCGGGCGACTTTTTCCTGCTTTCCGACCTCGAAAGTTGCCTTTTTGCCCCTCTGCGCGGGGTCGCCTACGACGAACCGTCGCTACGGGAAGCCATCGCCAAAATCGGCGCAGGAAATGTCATCCTCAATCTCACCGACAAGCAATTATTAAATCTTATATACCCAAAACAGCAATGACTGAAGAAATCAAAAAAACGTGTCTTTACGACCGCCATGTGGCTCTCGGAGCCCAAATGAGCCCCTTTGCAGGCTACATTATGCCAATTCAATATTCAGGAATCGTCGAAGAGCACAATGCAGTGCGCGAAGCCTGCGGAGTGTTCGATGTCTCCCACATGGGCGAAGTGTTCGTCAGCGGACCTGACGCAGAACGATTCGTCAACCACATTTTCACCAACGACGTGACGGATATGCCCGCAGGCAAAATCCTCTACGGCATGATGCTCTACGAAAACGGCGGCACCGTCGACGACCTGCTCGTCTATCGCCTCGCGCCGGAGAAATTCCTGCTCGTCATCAACGCCGCCAACATCGACAAGGATGTAGATTGGATTTGCGCCCGCGCCAACGACGATAAATACGACATCGTCATCGACCACGCCTCTGAACGCTACGGACAGATTGCCGTTCAAGGTCCAGATTCTGAAGCCGTTCTCCACGATGTTCTATACATCGACGGCGAAGAATTAGCGTTCTACACAGCCACTACCATCTTCACCGACACTGGCGACGAAATCATCGTGAGCCGCACGGGTTACACAGGCGAAGACGGTTTTGAAATTTACGCCGACCCGAAGGTAATCGTCGCATTCTGGGACGAACTTGTCAAGTCGGGCCGCGCACTGCCTTGCGGTCTCGGCTGTCGCGACACTCTGCGTTTCGAGGTGGGCCTGCCGCTCTACGGCGACGAACTCGGAGCCGACATCACTCCCGTCGAGGCCGGACTCGGAATGTTCGTCAAGGTTGACAAAGCCGAATTTGTCGGCAAAGAAGTGGTCGCACGCCAAAAGGCGGAAGGCGTCAGCCGCAAACTCGTGGGACTCGAACTCGCCGACCGCGCAATTCCTCGCCACGGCTACGAAGTGCTCAACCTCGACGGAGAAAAAATAGGCGAAGTAACAACTGGCTATCACGCCATTTCAGTTGACAAGAGCGTGGCGATGGCATTCGTCAATATCGAATACGCCGCACTCGGCACTGAACTACTCATCCAAATCCGACGCCGCACCTTCCCCGCCACCGTCGTGCGCCGTCAGTTCTT
>JAFZPB010000247.1 GCA_017552595.1 Muribaculaceae bacterium | reverse complement strand
GTATGAGCCAGTGACGATAACACTGACACCTCGGCGGGTGTCGGCAGTGATACGGCTGCGAAGTTTTGCTGGATAGATCTGGAATTTGGCACCGTAGGCACCGCGTCCTTCGACGGTCGTGCGCTGTTTGCCGAGGATAAGGTCAACTACAGCGTATTTGGCATCGGAGGCAGAGGCGGCATAAGCGTCGAGACTTGAAGAGATGAACGAGTAACCCGCTGCTGCTATCGAACGGCCGTGAACGGCGGGGAAGTCGAAAGTGTTGCCTGCGATGACTTTCGTTTCATAGTCGGCACGCGATGCGCCGAATCCAGGGTCGTCATCATCGGTCCACGGCAGGTTGCGACGGTATTCATATTGCGCACCTGCGAAAAGGATATCGCTGACGTAGGGAACTCCGTTGTCTTTTGCGGAAAGGAATCCTGCCGTCTTACCGTTGTCGAACGAGTCGGGAGCGGAAAGTCGGGTGAAGCCGTTGACAATCATCACCGTGCCTTTGCTGTTGTTGCGGCGACAGAGGGCGAGCGTTTCCGACGGGAAACTCATGCCGCCTTCGTTTGTGGCGATGATGCGGTAGGAGTGAATGTTCTCGTCATTGACGGTGATGTCGTAGTGAGTGTCGGCGGTGACGGCGAGGCGTTGGAAGCCGCCGTCGTCGATGCGCTGCTCAATGATATAACCCGTGGGCTTGGCGGTCGGCTCAAGGTCGTCGTCGGTGGCTTGCCACGAAAGCGTGTAACCGCCATTGCTCTCTGCGATTGCGAAACTGTTGACGGGCAGAGGCTGCACCACATAGTCGCGTTTGTCGCGGGCGGCGAGGAATTGAAGAATGCCCTTATAGATGGCACGGCTGACGGTGAAACGGAATGCGGGATTCAGTCCGTAGGTCATATCGGCATAATTCTGATGCGAAAGGAGTTCGAGCAGGATTGCCGGAACTTCGGGCACACGGGCTTCAAAATAGGATTTGTCCCAAAGGCCGCGGCGTGTCCAGTTAGGCTCGTATTTGGCGCGGACATCTTTGCAGATATTGGTCAAAATGCGGTCCATCAAGTCACGCGACGCCATGCGGTCGGTGCCGTTGACATAGCGGCCAGCGCCGTTGGAGTAATAGATTCCGAGGCTACCGACTATGGTTGTGTCGGAAGTTAGTCCAGCGTCGGAGTGGAATGCCATCGACATATCGATGGGGATTCCGAGACCTTTGTTTTTTGGCAAAACCGAACTGCCGCCGGCGAGGTAGTTCACCCAAATACCGCGGCATTTGTAATCGTCGGTATAGTCATTGACGTTTTTCGAGGGGGTATAGACCGAGTCGGGAACTCCCGCCCACTGCAACCAGTAGCGCGCACCCTCAACAAAGCGAGGATAACGGCTCTCGACAGGCTGATAGTTGACACCGTCGTCCGATTTTTCCACTTTACGGAGAACGTTGCCTATACCGCCGCCAATCTTCACGGCGTCGGCGGTGACGACTGTGCCGGATTCGGAAGAAACGCCCACGAGTTCGACGGCGGGACGTTCACCCCTACCCTTGTCGAACGAGAAGTGGCCGAGATAAATCCATGTTCCGCCGCCCATTCGTTGATTGACACGGAACGAGGTTGTGCCCTCAAGGCTATTCACGCGATAGAGTGCGTCGGTGGTGCTATTGGGGAGCGTGGCATAGGAAACATAGACAGCGTAGCGACCGCGTTTGGGCATATCGGCAGTCCATGAAGCCACGGGGGCTTTCGCCTCTTCGGAAACGGTTTTAGCCATTCTGACGCCACCGTCAACAAAGGGATTGTCGCCCGTTTGAAGTTTAAGACGCTTGTAAGCGAAACCTTTCACATCGGCATCTTCCCACTTGTGGCCCTTCGATGATTCGCGATAGCCGGCTTGGGCATATCCGCCATCGGCATCGATTATTACCTCTTCGGCATTCGTGTCGCGCTCGCGAGGAGTCATCACATAAGCGCCTGCATTTTCGAGCATCGGCATAAGGAACGGCACGACATAACTTTGTGTGTATAGGTCCTCTACGGTGGTCATCAGGCGAGCGCGTTGCCATTCCCAACGGTTGAGCGTCGGCTCGTAGTACCAACCGTGGCTTTGCCACATGGCGATGTTTCGTCCGTCGAGTCCTTTGGGGGCTTTCGGCGCATCGAGGCGGGTAATAAAGTGCTTGTGTTCTTTCGGGGCGACAATATGATAGCCCGACGAAGTGCAGTATTTGTCGATTGATATATCGTCGATTTTGATGTCGATAGCATAACCTGCGCAACGCGAGGGAAGCACAGCCGATATAGTGTCGGCAATCCGCGAAGCGTCGGCCTTCGTCAACGGCCAGTGTCCTAAGGCTTCGTTGCAACGCACTTCGGCAGTCTTGCGCGAATCGTTGACAATCACCTTATTAACTTTAACAACAGCACCGGAATAGTTTGCCGGCTTCAGTGCGTTGATAGCGGCGGCAACGGCTTTTTCATTGACTGCGGGGGCTTTCGCCGCAGGAAGGGCGGCGGCATAAAGCGACGCAACGCCAATCGTCATTGAAATGACGATGGCAAGGGCTATTCTATATATTTTTCGCATATTGCAGGGTCGAAATTTAAGGCGTCAGAGAAGGGTCTGACTAAACTCTACAAAGTTACGAAAAAAATTTGATAAAGTTTATAGTTTAGAGTTGAAAGTTTATAGAGGCGCGAAAAGGAAAACGACAGAAACGAAAGTGTCCCACGTTGTGGGACACTTAATAAGCAAATTAAAAAGTTGTTTATCAAACGATTATCCCATAGAATCCCAAAGTGTCCCACTGTCCCAAAGTGTCCCACTTGTCCCGTTTTTTTCAGGAATAAGAAAGACAGATGGCTGTGACGAGAAAGAAGTCACAGCCATCTAAACTATTAAAATCAAGTTATTTTGCCGTTGATTTCACAAGTCGGCGAAGACCGTCGGAATATGTCGTGACTTTGAAATATACACCAGATGTGGGTATCTGTTGTATTTCTACGCCCATGACATTAAAATATTTTTCAGACACCGGTTGGCGAGAATTGCCGATGGTATCGATTCCTGTGATAACGCCGTCTTCCGCTGGAGTTATCGGATAGATAATGTAGGCATTTGACACATTTTCACCGACTTGCTTTGGCCTTGCGAAGGCTTGTGTCGAGCCATTGGGATGAAGTGCGTCGCTATTAAGTTTAACGAGAGCCATAAATGAATAGGTAGTGCCGTCTTGATAGACTTGTCCGGGTTCAGTGGGATATGCGCCATCAATAAGCCCTTCGTAATAGTCCATATCAACGTTGAATCCGCCACACATCCAACCGCCTGTGTTATCAACAGCATAGCCATAGAAACAGTTGTCGTCGGCCGACCATGTGGCATTGGTTATTTGACAGTATTCAACCGCCTTAGGCTCAACAAAATACCAATATGGAGTCGTGTCGCTGTAAGAGTTCCAACAAGATTCCATGAAATTAGACGACACATAAATGTTCGGAGAATAATCGATTGAATTATCAACGGTCGGCATCTTTGTAAGAGTCATTTCGTTATTTCCTGCCATTACATCGACAAAACCTTTGATTCCACTGATACGGGCGCCATTAAATTGCTCGATTTCTGAAGACGTGAGAGTACGCGGCAAGTTAAGAACAATCCAATAACTTTGGTCGGTTTCCGAGGCAGGAGTGGTGGTGATGCCATTCACCAAAAGAGCATCGACTTGCCCATTTTCCATCTCACTTGTCGGATTAGTGAAGGAAGGACTTGATTTGGCTACGATGGTTTTTTTGTCACGAAGCACTTTGGTGGAAATAAGATAGTCTCCAAGAACCACTTCGTCTGCTCCCACTTCACCGTCGGCGATATTATTGATGTTGGTTATGGCATTGATTGAAATTGTCTGCGACTTCCGTGCAGGAGTATAATGGGTGTTGTCAGTGTCATCTTTAACAGAATAAACGGTCAAACACTTACCTCCGGCATAGAGGTTGTTGCCCCAGTCAAAAGCCATCTGAAGCACTTCGCCGTTGTCGGTGGGATTGTCACAATAGAAGCGTTGCGCGGTAGAATCGCTTTTTCGGCGCAGTTGAAGCGACGGAACATCGTCATTCCATGTCACGTCATAAAGCAGGATATAACCTGTTCCGTTGACAAGAGCGAGTAATTTGCCATCGGGACTAACTGCAAACCCTCCGCCCTTACAACCGCCGGCCTTTCCTTGCGCGGTGGTCATGTCGCGTGCCATATTGAATGCGGCATTTGAGGCACCCATTTGGTTTGCGCCTGAGCGTTCTGCCGCCGCTATTTGGGCGGCCGTAAAGTACATCAATATCGGGCAATCTACGTTGTCGCGACTTGACACGGCATCGGGGCGGGATGTACAAACCCATAAGCCACCACGAGTGTCGCCTTGGAGTCGTCGCAATCCGCTGACATCTGATGTGTCGGAAAGAAATGCGCTCGAAACGCCAGTGGCCAACATTTTTGACGGTGATGAGCGTTCAATAACATCGCCCCAGTAACTCTTAAGCGTGCCATCTTCATTGCCTATATCGTAAATGGCGATGTCGCCCGAGAAAGTAGTGCCATTGTAACGGTCGAAGTCTTGTATTACGGCACACAGACGAGTGTTGGCCCCTGTGCCTGTGGCAGCGATGCCTGAAACGGAACTTCCATAATGGCCACCGGAAACGTCTGTGCGTGTCCACAAACCTGAGCCCCAATCCGCTGATGTAGATGAATTGTATCTCGTTACACTTGTATCTAATGTGGGTCCGCCTTGATAGAAATATGTGGAAACCGCATCGTGGTCATTATTCATATCATGCGGATTCAAAATTGTAATTCCCGCTTTAGTCGACCAAGAACCCGATGTGTGCTCAGCCATGTAGATATTGCCGAGATAGTCGGTAGTTATGCCGATATTTTCGCGGAAAACGTTTGCATTTTGAGAATAAGCCACGCCTTGGCCGTTAGTTTGGCCTATGCCCGACCCTCGGAACGTAAATTTTGTGGTACGTTGGTCGCCATGTTCAGATGGAACGAAACGTGTTCGTTGCCAGTTGTTCCATTTTTGAGTTGTGCCGTTGTTGTCGACAGTTTCGGCAGTATGAGGCACATAGCGAACAATGCCATTCGACATTACCGGGTCGAATCCTTGCGCACGCTGCTCGGCGGTAGATGTGTCATAACCAGAATAGTTGTTGACATAGACATAACCGAAGTAGTCGCTTTCAGGCGAATTGTCGACGGTAATGAAGATGTTGGCGAATTTGGCATTGTTATAGTTGTTGCCGCCAACTTCACCATTGTCATTTTTGTATTTCGTGCCGCCTGTATAGTTAAGGAGCAATCCTGAATCGGGAATGTTCTTTCCTTTAAGTTTTATACCCCAATTCAACGTGACAGTACGTCCGATAGCATTTTGGAGTTCTTCCCTTGTCACGTTAACACGACCGGTTGTGGATGCCAATCCGTTATAAGTTGAAGCATTATCCATAACGGTGCATACCGCGTTGAAAATCTGTTTCTCATAAACGACGTCGCCTGTTTCGGCATCAGTAAACACAAGGTATGATTCTTCGGCTGCATTGTTGGCTCCGTAAATGAAATCGAAAGAGTCGTCGGATTCATTGTACGTCATGTCGAGACCGTAAGCGAAGATGCCGCGGACGGGATCGTCGGTCGAGCCCGCAAGCGTGTTTTGGGCAAAACGAACGACGGTTTTATCCTTAATTAAATAGAGAGTCAATGCTCCGTTGGATATGCTGTAATGAACTGCGGAATATGTGGCGTTAGCGGATGCCAAATCGGTGTTAGAAGTGCTGTAAAGAGTGGCATTGCCCAAACCGTCAGTAATGTCATAAAGGCGTATGCCTGTATTTGCCCCTGCGGATGTCGTCACGGGTGATGCCATCATTTTCTTTCCGTCGAATGTAAAGAAAGCATTGCGCGTAGAACCGGCAGGAAGACTCGAACCTGCAAAAGAACCTACAAGGCTTGCGTCGTTCATGTCGGCCGAATTAGCCATGTACACCTCCGTAGGATGTGCCAATTCTCCGTCAAGAATGATGTTGCTATTGTCGCGCGGACTGACGGAAAGGCTTACCTTCGCCCCAAGTTTCGACACATAACTTAGCGATGTGCCACGAACCGAGGCTTCTTTTGACGTGTCAACGTTTCCTGACGAAACTGTTATGATTTCGTATCTGTAACCGTCGAGGTCGCCTCTGACAGTACGACCTATCACGGTGATTTTATTGTTGGCGAGCGTTCCGTTTATTGCGAAAGCGTCGCCAAGAACTGCCTCATAATATCCCGCAGCACGTTGAGTTGACACGTATGCCGTAGGAGTGGCGCCGGCCGCCAACGATGGTTGCCAATAATAGAATTGCAACGTGCCTCGTGTTGAGCCGTAATTGCCTGAAACATATTCATTATCGGCAGCATTGACCACCTTGTTACATCCAACGAGGTATCCGTCGGATGTGAACGCAATCGAGCGAAGCGGATGTTGGATGCCGTTGTTGTTCGCTTGAGTGATTCCCGCAACGGATAATTGACGAATAGTCTTTTCTCTTGCGTTTATAACATATAGTGCAGGCACATCTGTCAATATCACTGTATTCTCTCCATATTGAGCAGAGGAAATTACGGTGCCAGAAATAGAACTGTAAGAGTAACCCCCATCGTTTGTGAACTCCATCGCGCCGACGGTTGTCGTAACCGAAGGCTCCGGTTCGGGTTCAGGCTCGGGGTCATCACCAATGACAGTTCCCTGTCCGGTGCTCATCAAAAATATGGGATATGAAGTTTGATTAGCCGATACGGTTACGGATTTGCTTAAGTCGGAATAACCGTTTGCAATTGCCTTGACTGTGTAAGTGCCCGGAGTCAACTTCTCAAACACAAACACACCGTTATAATTCTTGTCGGTTTTATATGTTTTGACAAGCGTCCCTGAAGAATTATAAAGTTGAACCGTAGCGTTATTTATCGGGTACTTGTTGTCGTAGGCGTTGTTTCCCGCTTTATCGGTGCCGGAGTAATACTTGTATAGAGAATTTTCGAGCGACTTTGAGCCATCTTTTACGGCGCCCATAATTACACCTTTCCCCGTTTGACCTAAACCGAAGTGGTCAATAAATCCGCGTGCATATCTTACTCCTTCTTGGCGACAGTAGTCGATATTCAGCGCACGGTGGCGTGCCGGCTGATAGGTGTGGAAATAACCCTCGGAAAGGAATCCCGGGTAACTATGTTTAAGAACGCCCAAATAGCCATTATAACCCGACGTCCCGTAGAAGGTATTATCGCCGACCACATATCCGCTGGTAGAAGATGTATAATCGTTGGGATAGTGGGTGGTGACATCAAGTTTATTATGAGCGACTGCCGACCAATTCCAAACGGCACGTGCCATCGCTCTCGAACCCGGAATTTTTTCAGTAGAGTTGGAGCCTCGATAGAGAATAACGGTGTAGTTGGTTTTCGAGCCGTCGCTTGCGGCATTCGAGTGAATCGATATAAAAGCATTGGGCTTAAAACTATTCACTTCCGTGCAGATTGTCGAAAGCAACTTATTGTATTGGTATTGGTTCGATGCTCCTTTGACGTACGGATACGGACCGTTTTTCCATCTTGACATCCTCATATTGGATGTCGGAACTCCGACACTGTGAAGTTCGTCGTAGAGAGCGCACGCTTTCCAAAGGTTTGTGTTCGATTCGTAAAAACCGCAAGTGTCAGGCCGTCCGGTAGATGACAGATTTGGATATGAAATTGTCGCATTCGGTCGGTCGTTTGGACCCCATGAGCCGTGCCCAGGATTGATGTAAATCTTAAAATTCGACGGTGACACCGCGTTAATCGCAAATGTCGCAAAAAGTGCGACGATGATTGCCGATGATAGTTTCTTCATAATCGCACTCATTTTTTATAGTTAATAATATAAATTTCTCCTTTGGGATTGCTGAAGGCGATTTTCCCTTCTGCAACTTGCGGCCACATTCCTGTTAGAGATGAATCTGTCAGAATTTGAACTCCGCCCGATAGTGTCTTTACAACAATCTCGGAAGATGTGACTACCGTGCCGTCATCGTGGTCAAGCATGCCGACTACCGTAGAGTCGTCAATCCATTTCGGGGCTCGCAGTTCGCCGAGATTGGCCAGTATCATTCCGTTAAGGTCGGTGACGAAACAGCCAGCCTCATTGACGTACAGAATTTTAGTCATGTCGGGCGACAACGACTCCCATATATATGCAAAATCATCGCCTTGTGGCGCGATTTTACGGGTTTTGCCGTCAACGGTGAGCCATATTTTAAGGTCGTCGTTGTTCAACACAGGCTTTTTTACAGTCGCCGATTTTCCCTTAATCGTCTTCGCATCGATTTTCTGTCCTGCCGACATTCCCACGACCACATCCCCTGAAAGTGACAGAGAACTGAAATTTTCCTTTGGACTAATCAACTGGGTGACTTTTTGTTTTTTGACATCTAACGACTTAACGCCATGTTTTATAACCCGACCTTCATCAGCGACCGACATCTCTTGAAACAGAATTTTAGAACCGTCTTGGCTGATACAAGCGTTAAAACCTGCCGAGGGCGCGTCGGAAATGACGGTTAATGCCTTTTTGGAGAGGTCGAAACGGACAAGACCTTCCTGCGACTGGGAGGAAAGCAATAAAAAGTCGCCTTTCGGACTTATGCCAACTACCTGCTCGGTCATCTCGCTTTCGGGGATTGTCACACGCTCAATAGAATCCACTTTCAATATTTGAGCATCGACAATTAATGCAGAAAAAACCGCAACCGATATAAAAAACTTTTTTCGCATTTAATTGTTTTTTTATGTTTTGGAGAAAGAATGTCGATTTTGATATGAGAAAGAATGTCGATTTTGATGGGACTACTATCTTCTTGCCACTCGTTTGGCTGTGGAGATTGTGCCGTCGGAGTAGAGCGTAACTTCGATGAACGCCCCCGAAATGGGAGACTCTTGCAGCATCACGCCCTGGAGATTATAGTATTTAGTATCGCGAATTTCCTTTGATTGAGTAGTTGAGTCAACGGCGGTGACAATGGGCGTTGATACGGCTGATGCAGGCCCTTCGAGTGTCGCTGCCAGTTTGGAATTGCTTGAAGCATAGTCGGCGACGATGCGATATTGCCACTCGTTTGGATTGGATTGCGACGGGTCGGATGCTGAATTAGTGTGGACCGACGTGACGTTGAACCAGTAGAAATAATCGACATTCACCGACCTTGAGTTGCCATCGACAGTCATCGTGTAACGGTTGTTGGAGAATGTATAATTCCCTTTATAGCGTCCTGCCGTGTAACCCGAAATAGACGGATATGTGGCTTGACTTCCTGTCCCGCAAAGATACTCGTATGTTTGGTCAGTCACGTTCTCCCATGCTGAAGATGACGATTGGCGGCGTTGCAGTGTGTAATAACTCGGTTGGACTGAATTGCCGCTTATGTTTGCGATTTGCAATCCGATGCGGTAAACGTCGTAATATTGAGTCACTTTATGGCCACTTGCACCCGAGCCCCACCATTCTTCGACTCTGCGCGCGGCATCGACGAAATTGTATGCCGTGACGGTGGGCGCGGTAAATGTCAACGAAAGCGTCTTGCTTGCTACGGTGCCATAGTTGCCCCAAACTTGTTCGAGCGAGTCGCCTGGGTTGTAATTGTAACGAGCGCGAGCACGACTGTAATAGGTGAACGTCTTTGTAATTGTGTTGGTGCCTGTTGTCGTTGATGTTACATCAAGGTTGCCCAAAGCGGCGATGTTGGATTTAGTGTAAGATGCGCTTGAGGCCGAGATTGTGGCCGTGTTGCTTTCAATGGTCGTGCCAAAACCGCTGGCTTTCGACACTTGGTGTTGATAGTAGGTGGGGTAGGGAAGTTGGGTAGTCCACGACCCGGAAGGACGAGTGACAGTCAAGGATGCATCGACTTGCTTAAGGTCGCTTCCGGGATTGGCTGTTGTCGCACCTGTCACTGTGGAGATACTTACGCTTGTAGTGGGGGTTGGCAGAACTGGTACAGTGACTGGAATTTCGATTGACGGACCGTCTTCGAGAATGAAGTTTGCCCAGTCAATAGATTCACCATTCCATCCCATTGTTTTATAAACGGGGGTGATGCGGTAGGTGCAATTCTTGCCGAGACGTGAAGCGTTGGAGTCGTCGAAAGTGACATCGGCGTAAGTTTTGGACCCTGCTGTGTTCACACTGTTGTGGGCGGTGGGTGTCCAAAGATTTGAATCGGTAGAACCGTAGAGTGTTGTATAGGAACCAGTGCCTACTTTCACTTCGACGCGATAACCATAGCATCCACGAGTGCCCGGGCAGTCCCATTGAATGCGGTGACGACCTGAGAAGTGCCCGTAGCCGCGTCCGTTAGTCAGCGGTTTAGGATCGGCTGTAACTCGGATTTTACCGAAACCTACGTTACGAGAATAGAAGAAAACATCGACAGTGCGGTAGTCAACATGGAGAATTTGAGTGTAAACCGCAGAGGTAAGGCTAGAAGCGGGGTTGTTATTGCCCACAGTACCCGTCATTGCACCGCCATCAGCAGTCGAGCGATACCAATGCACGCCAGTATAACTTGCCCCCGATGCAGGTTTTGCAATCGTGTATGTGCTATAATCAGGAATATTTGCTCCATTTGTTCCTGCATTGCCGCTGGCAAAGTTTTGTGTGCGAGCGCTGTTTGAGAGCAACACTCCGTCAAAAGTGGCGGACGCCGTCCCCGTGGCTGAATTGTAAAGTGTCTGTCCTTCATGTGGCTGAATCCTTATTCGACGATTATATGTGCCGCCAGTACTGAAAACGGCGAAACTGCCGCCCTGTAGGAGGAATGCGGTGGCTCCGGGTGCGTCGTTGACGGCATCAGTGTTTGTCACTTTATGCGTTGCGGCTGCCGACATTGTGTTTATGAACCCTCCAGTGTTGCCGTTTGTATCTTTTGCCGGGGATGTAGCATTCCAGTTGGGATTGTATGTGGCGTTTTGTTGGTAACCCCCATTTGTTATATTGTCGAGCCAATACATCCCTTCATTTATATAGTGGAGAAAATAGCGGTTACGTGAATAATAACTAACCGTACATGCGTTTGTGAATGTATTTGTTGTGGGTTTTGCTCCAGTTGCAGACGCATTTGGGTTGACATAATAAAAGTTGACGTTTTCCACGTCATCCATAGTTGGACTGTGTTCTTCGATATCCGAGAGAAAAACATTCCACTTTTTGTCCTTGTATGTCGTTCCAGGCACATACCAGTAACTTTTGCCGTTGTACGAGATTGCACCTGTACCGTTGGCGTTCCCTGCAGAGGGCAGTGGAATATCGGAGTCTTGTCCGTTAAGGCGCAGACGATAGTAGTATTGTGTGCCGGGAATAGTAATCATTACATAGCCGATGAAGTCCCAGCAGTCATGGAATGCTCGCAACTCCAAATGGCGAACATCAAGGTGGGAAAGAATATTCAATCGGGGATTGTTGGTAGCCCAAACGGCTTTTTTTGCAGCTGTGTTGTACTGTACGTCGTCGGGTTCGATGGAGAATCTTAAATAATGGTTGATTGTGCCCGCCTTATATGTACCGGCGCCAGTTGTCCCACTGGATGTTGAGACACAGTCATCATCAACGTTGCATCCGCGAGGCAGAACGATGAATGCTTTCAAATTATAACTGTCGTCACATTGGGCGATTAATATGTTGCCGTGTTCGTCGTTAAAACAGCAGTAGTTGACGTAGCCGGCGTTGTTATATTGGCGTTCAAGAATATTGTTTGTGTTTGTTTTACCACCATACGGATCTATGATAGTACCCAAGTTACGTGGAATGTAGATTCTTCCTTCAAATGTGGGATCGCCAAGTTTGTAATAGTAAAGAGTATTGTTGCCTGTGGATGGTGTGGATGAGTTACCGTTGCCACCGGCACCAATAACATAAATGTAATCCTCTCCGGTAACATCGTTATGAGAAGCGGCAAAACCGATGCCTGCGCCTCCTGCTTGGAAGAATCTGTGGCACAAAGTTCCTGTAATCGAACTCTCAATAGTATAATAATAGTCCTTATACATTTCAGCGTTTGTTCCGCTTTGGAACCAACCGCCTGCTCCTGAGTAACTCGTCTTGCCGGAAATATGTGTATTCCCATAGTCGGGAGAACTTGTCGATGCATTGATTCTTGATGTGCGATCAACGCGGTCGTTGAAACGATTCAATGCTGAAACGGAATTGTGCGAGGCCATAATCACCGCTAATGCGATAACGATAATGCCACTGAGCTTAGAAATCGCTGTTAAAACAACGGAGACTGTGCGAAAAGAAATCGATTTACACATAAATAGGGTTGATAAGTTTGTTTTGTGACTTTGAAAAACAATGAGAAAACATTCAGAATCAGTTTGTAAAAATATGCAATAAATATAACATAAAAATACATTATACTCTTTATATATGCAAAGTTAAGGATAATTCAGCAAAAAATACCCCCCCCGGATGGTTAAACAATGTTAAAAATATGCGTTTATGGTTATGAAAACTGACTTTTTCTAAAATTGGTTGACAGTATTAGAGCGGTTAGGTTTACAATATTACTAAAATAGTTGTCATCGGCGCAGAAAAAGTTAACTGTGGTTTTGGAACAGTCGTTATCTGTCTGATGAAAATAACGAAAGCAGCCCCTACGTTTTCACACATAAGGGCTGCCTTTTAAAATTTTTGCAGAATAGTCAACTATTTTATGACGATTTTCATTGCCGAGGTGCCTTGGCGGCGGATATAGACGCCCGCGGCCGTAGGACGGCGAGGCAATTTGACACCCTGCAGGTTGTAGTATTCAACCGGCAAGCGGCTGTTCACGTCGTCGGCAACAACCGATTCAACGCCGGCTTGGCCGAGATTGAACAAGTTGTCGAGAGTGAAAATACCCGTCTGGGTAATAGGACTTGCCACCTGAACAATCTTCACTTTCGAGAGCAGATAGACGAGCGGATTGCCTTCCATATCGTACTCTTCAAGGTTGTCGAGAGTGGCTTCTACATACTCCCAACCGCGGAAGTTGAGGTCGCACATCTTGGCATACTTCGTATCGGTGCCCGATGTAAAGCCCAACCATAGTTCGTGGTTGTTGAAGTCGCCGTTGATGTGGAGGCCGATTTTGTCGCCCTTGACCACTTGCTTCGGGTCGCCCTTGTAGTCCCACACGATTGCTCCGCCATGATTATTGGCGAAAGTGTAGGAGAAGCGGCCTGCTGCTTGGCCGAAAAGTTTGGTGGCGGTGGAGCGCACGTATTTCGGCGTCGATGAGGAGATTCCCGTAGTTTCTTCGACATTGTAGGCGAAGAGGTCGGCATCTTCGAAGCCTTCCATAAGCGTGCCTTCTTTCTCCCCTGCCACATCCTTAGCGACAAACGACACTTCGAATTTGCTGTCGAGCGGGAGATTTTCCTTGTCGCGCAAGCCAGTGTTCACTTCGGCGCGATAGGTCTGCCCCGGAACGAGGTCGTTAGTGAGAACGAAGATGATATTGCCGTATTTGTTGGAGAGTTTGTTGTAGGTCGAACTGCGGCGGTTGACAGCCAACTCGTTGCCGGCAGAGTCGAACACTTTCACTTGGTCGTACATATTCGTGGCATCGACTTCGTTGTCGAAACGGAACTCGATTGTCGGCGCTTGGTAGTGGATTTCGCCACCCTGAGCGGGATAAGAGTCGATAACGGCGAGTCGGTCGCGGCCTTTCGTCGTGAACGAGAATTCGAGCGGCTGGGTAAGGTAAGGATTGGAATAGTTCGGGTCGGCGGTCTTGGCGGTGTTTGCCAAACGCACGGTGTAGGTAACATCTTTTTCGAGCGACAATTCCGGCACGAACGAAGCCTTGCGGAAAGAGTTGTCGTATTCGAAATATCCGTTCACGACGGGGGTAATCGAGAACGCCTCCTCAAACGATTTTTCGTCGATATCGGTGTTGAACGTGAATTCGATTTTCGACGAGCAACTGACAGTTTCGTCGCCTGACACATTGGGCGAATATCCCGTGATTTCAAGCGGGAATTCACGCTTCATAATGAGCGGAACGTCCTGATATGTAACCTCATTTGCGACAACCGT
>JAFZPB010000246.1 GCA_017552595.1 Muribaculaceae bacterium | reverse complement strand
GCACCGCCGAAAACCGAAGGTGCACAACTGGACGCCGAACGCGGCAGACATCAAACGATTTGCACCCGCAAATCCACTCGTTCCGTAGAAATCTGGACAATTTCGGAAGGACGGTTGGTTGCGAGGAAGTGCGCAAGCACCCTCTCTTCTGATTCCCTTCCACGGCCCGTCCAGAGCCTCTACGGAGAATCACCAGAGAGGCTTTCTTCTGTCCCCCAGTTGGCTTCTCATCAACACGGGGACGAAAGAGACGCCATGTCGTTGACAACTACGAAACAGCCTTCAGATTCATCGTCTGCCGTTCTTTGGCATTTCACGGATCAACAATCTCTGTTTCCGATTCTTCTCGGCGAAAACGGACTGATGGCTTGCCACACTTCATTCATGAGCGACACGGAAGATTGTTCGCTCAGCAAAAAGGCGACCTCTTTGCTCATTCGCTTGGGGGCCGTCATTGTTCCCTGGTTCGAACCGCATGCAATTGTTCCGAACGAAACAAGAGAACTTGGCATCTTCTTTGCAAAGACGGGGTCGTTGGTGCCGACTTTCGCGACTTGTTTTTCGACCACCACGAAAGAACCTAGACTTTGGCAAGAACACACGAAGGAAGGCGGTTTCGCCATCGGGTTCTCGCCACGCTTGATGGAAGAACTGAAAAGCCGCATTTCGAACGACACACTGTTTCAACCGTGCCAATACGACACATTCGAGAAAACAGAGCGTTTTCTGCTTGACATAGAAGAGAGCATTTCCCACATTGGGCCGGTGGCGTCTATCCAACAAAAGGGCCCGGACGACGAGAAAGACCAAGTATTGAAAGTTGTCGCGAAAATGTCGAAAGCAATCCGGAAGACCGTGTTCGTCAAACAATCCCAGTATTCTTGGGAACACGAATATCGACTCGCCTATGTTTTCGAGAATGAAGTTCCGAAAGACCGAATCCGTTTCATCGGCGAAAAACCTTTTGTGACAATGGAACTGTCCGAAACGATCGGAAGCTATGTTCAGGAAATTCGCATTTCGCCGTTTGGAGATCGCGACAAATCGCATACCATCGCGTCGCTTGTCGGTACGGCAATCGGGTTGGACGCAGACCACATCACACTTGAAGAAATGCTGTAGGACACAACTGAAACACCATCTCCTCCTTGTTCAATACTTATCACTCTGCCAAGAAAAGAATACAGAAAGGAAAGTGGCATGGACATCATCTGCCCGCATTGCAAAACAACGCTAGAATGCGACGAATCGCTCGTCGGCGAAATCGTCAACTGCCCGAAATGCCTTCAAATGTTTGAAATCGAGAAATCTCCGGTCGAATCCGTGAAGGACGCGGAAAAGCCGATGATCCTCAACCATCAGACACAATCTGAAGGAAATCACAGGAGGTTCACGACAAGAAATGTGATTTTGTTGACTGCTCTTGGAGTCTGCATGATGGTATTTGGTTTGTTCGTCATTACACGGTTTTCGTCTAGTGGTGAAAAGAGAAACGGTTCAAGTTCGCTTTCCGAACTGTTCGCCAAAGCCAAGGAAGCGGCGACGAATGGAAAAGTGGACTTTTACGGGTTCTACATCGGAATGGGTCGGACGGATTTCAAGACCCTCATTGAACACTATGGGCTTGACGATGGCGAGTGGTATGTCAAGGGCGATCCGATCTATGCCTTCCATTTTTCGCTGAAAGGGGTTCGAAAAATCACCAATGGAGGCAATTCATACGAAGAACTCTGCCGGGCTGTCTCAAATCGTGTTGGCGGCATGAGCCGCAAGGTCGGTGACCGCGAGCATGAAACATGGGATGAATACAAAACATTGGATGGCGTCTGCGTGACGATGGCGGAATCCCGCCTTTTTTGGTCGAAAATTCAGGCCGGATTTGTCATGATTGACACAACGGGAACAATCCGCAAAGAATCTGACCTCAAGGCGAAACAGATCGCTCTTTCCTGGAAATCCGAGTCGAAGATCATTTCCGTTACGCCTTCTGTCACAATTGAACTCCAATCCATTCCCGGACCGCTTTGGTTTGGGAAAACCGAGATTACTCAAGCGCAATGGGAAGCCGTTATGGGGCACAAATGGTTTCAGTTCAAAGGAACGAACCATCCGGTTGAATGCGTTTCTTGGAACGAATGTCAGGAATTCCTGATGAAGCTTAATGAGTATCCCTCTGTAACGAACGCAAGTCTTTCATTTCGCTTGCCGACGAGAGAAGAATGGGAATTTGCATGCGGTGCGGGTGACTCGGGCGACTTCTGTTGGCTTAAGGACGGAACCGAAATCACGCAAAACACAGTTGGTAGGGTCGCCTGGCTCGCCGACAACTCGAACAAAACAATTCATCCGGTTGCGCAGAAGCAGCCAAACATCTTCGGTCTTTACGATATGCTCGGCAATGTGAGAGAGTGGACAGCGACCATGGATCAACTATACTTTAATAGTGACGAAAGTCGCTTTGAAATCGGCGGTGACTACGACACAAAACCAGAGGATTTCAAATCAAGATTTGAGGATTGCAGATTCAACATTTACAGCTTTTCGCCAGACGAAGATTTTGGTGGCCTCGGCTTCCGCCTCTGCGCCGAGAGTAAGACTGAG
>JAFZPB010000019.1 GCA_017552595.1 Muribaculaceae bacterium | reverse complement strand
GCCCAGCAATAGTGCTGAAACGGTCAACGAACAAAGGTATTTGTCATTCTGTGTCTTGGCTTTGACAATTTCTATTTCTTCGGGAGAAAAATGCTTTTTAGTCCAAACAGTGTTGAAAAAATCCGAAATGGATTCGGAATTGCCGACGACACCATTATCGAAAATTGTTTTAACCGATGGTAAATTCGACGTTATGTCTTTCCCGTGCTTTTCGGCGGGCGAAATGAAGTTAAGTTTGTCGAAAATAGCGTAAAGTCGTTCGAGCATTTTCTCGAAGATGGCGTCGCGCTCCGGGTCGACAGCACCTTCGAACGTAAAGTGGCGCATGGCATCGTAGTTGCTTTCGATTTGTTCGAGCGACAGGAAATCGTCATGGCTCTCAAACTTCAACGACAGTTCTTTCAGGCACTTGATTGCCCGTTTAATTCGACGTTTGCCGAGCGCTTTCTCGGCTATTCTTAAATTGCTTTTGTCTCTATCGTTAATTTGCGTCATTCGTAGTTTTTAATTTGTGTAGTTAAATAGTAAAAAGGCGTTGAATATCGGCAGTGTTTACCACCGACAGCACCACCTGACCGTCGGGAGTGAAATTCGGAGTGGTCAGTTGGAGGAGTTCGCTGACAATCGATTCCGCTTCGGCATCAGAAAGTGCCTGTCCTGTGCGGATTGCCGTTGATTGAGCCATCGAAAGCGCTATTTTATGGTTGATTACGTCTGTAGCAGCGTCATCGCCGAGGTCGGCAATGTTATCGACGATTTTTAATAGAGTTTCGACTGCGTCGGAATTGACAATCATGGGCGGGACACCATTGATTGCCCAAGTGTTATTCCCGAGGAAAGAGAGGTCGAAACCACAAGCAGCGAGTTGCTCAATAGCCGACGACATTGCCACATTCTGCGAAGGTGTCAGCGTCAGCGATTCGGAAAACAGAAGATTTTGCGACACTGCCTTGCCTTTTGAAACATCGGCCATATAACGCTCGTACAGGATTTTAACATGCGCGCGATGCTGGTCGATGATGAGCAAGCCCGATTTCGTTGGAAGCATCAAATATTGATTTTTGAACCGCAGAATTTGCGGTGCCATATCTTCGCCTGAATCATCAATGGAAGATTGTGAGGCTTGTTGTAGTGATTCAATCGTAGGAATGTCGGGAGTGAGGTCAGGAAGGGGTTGTGCCGACTGCCCACGCTGAGATTCAAAGCCCGAATAAAGTTGCTCCCAATTACGAGCCGACGGTTGTCGCGGAGGTGTCGACTGATTCGCAAACGGATTGTAGGATTTGTCAATGGGAATATCCACACGCCCCTTGGCGTCCTTTTTGAATGGCGGTATTTCGGGGACATCAACTGAGTCGAAGTCGATTGACGGACCTGCGCTGAACCGTCCCAAAGACTCGCGAACGGCAGCCATAAGAATTTGGAATATCGGCTGTTCGTTTTCGAATTTAATTTCGTTTTTCGTCGGGTGGATGTTCACGTCGATAGTTTCGGCATCTACTTCGAAGTTGATAAAATAGCAGGGCTGGACATCGGGCGCAATCAGTTGGTCGTAACAACTAAGGACCGCTCGATGGAAATAAGGATGGCGCATATTGCGGCCGTTGACGAAGAAATATTGCAATGCTCCACGACGACGGGCATATTCGGGCAAACCGACAAAACCCGTGAGGTGCACTATCGTGGTATCAGCCTCAAGCGGAAGAAGTTGTTTGTCGAGATTCTTGCCGAATAGGTCGTTAATGCGCTGTTTTAGCGAGCCCTGCATCAGTTGATGAAGTGTTACGCCATTGTGGACAATCGTGAATTCCACATCGGTGTTTACCAACGCCAAACGCTCGAACTCGTGCATGATGTTCGACAACTCTACGGAATCTTTTTTGAGAAATTTGCGACGCGCGGGCACATTAAAAAACAGGTTTTTCACCATTATGTTTGTGCCCGGTTGGCAAGCCGTAGGCTCTTGGCTTTCGAATTTCGAACCGTTGATAAGCAGACGCGTGCCGATTGCCTCGCCGTGTCGCATCGTTTTCAATTCCACCTGCGAGATAGCGCAAATCGACGCGAGAGCCTCTCCGCGGAAACCCATCGTGTGAAGGGTGAACAAATCGGCTGCCGAACTGATTTTCGATGTCGAATGGCGTTCGAAAGCCAAACGTGCATCTGTAGCCGACATTCCCGAGCCGTTGTCAATAACCTGAATGAGTGTGCGGCCGGCGTCTTTGAGAATTATATCGATGCGGTCGGCACCGGCATCGACGGCGTTTTCCACCAACTCTTTAATCACCGATGCCGGACGCTGAATCACCTCGCCGGCGGCTATCTGGTTCGCCACCGAATCAGGAAGAAGTTTAATCACGTCGCTCATTATTTCTTGTTTTAATGTCAAACTTCGTTAAGTTCGTGACCCATACGGCGTTTTTTTGTAGCCATATAAAATCGATTATATTCGTTGGGCGTTATCTCGATAGGCACGATTTCAGCCACACTGAGGCCGTATGCCTCCAATCCAACGCGCTTTACGGGATTGTTGGTCATCAACCGCATGCGGTTCACGCCCAATGCGCGAAGAATCTGCGCCCCTACTCCATAGTCGCGCTCGTCGGCTTTATGTCCAAGGCAGATGTTTGCATCTACGGTGTCCATCCCTGCCTCTTGAAGTTTGTAAGCCTTCATTTTCTCCATTAGGCCGATTCCGCGACCCTCTTGGCTAAGATACACCACAGCCCCGCGACCTTCGCGCTCAATCATACGCAAAGCCTCGTGAAGTTGTTCGCCGCAGTCGCAACGAAGCGAACCGAAAATGTCGCCCGTGGCACACGACGAGTGAACGCGTACCAACACCGGTTCATCACCGTCGCTGATATCGCCTTTGATAATAGCGATGTGTTCAAGTCCATTGCTCAACTGGCGGAAAGGAATGAGGCGGAAATGGCCGTAAGCCGTCGGCATATCCACTTCCACGCCCTGCTCCACAAGCGATTCCTTTTGAAGACGATATGCGATAAGGTCGGCAATCGAGATGATGCGAACGCCCCATTCGTCGGCAAGGCGGCGCAACTGAGGCAGACGGGCCATCGTGCCGTCGTCGTTCATGATTTCCATCAAGGCCGCTGCGGGCTGAAGCCCTGCAAGACGAGCCAAATCGACCGACGCCTCGGTGTGTCCGGCACGGCGCAACACGCCTTTATCCTGCGCATAAAGCGGACAGATGTGCCCTGGACGGCCGAAAGTTTCGGGTGTTGACATCGGGTCGGCAAGAGCGCGAATTGTGGCGGTGCGGTCGGCGGCGCTCACGCCCGTTGTGCAACCTTCGAGTTTATCGACGGTGATAGTGAAAGGAGTGCCAAGCACCGATGTGTTTGTCGCCACCTGTGGGGCGAGATCCAACTCGCGGCTTCGGCTGATGGTAATCGGCACGCAAAGCACGCCACGCGCATTCTTAAGCATAAAATTCACCTGCTCGACAGTGATTTTCTCTGCCGCCACCACGAGGTCGCCTTCGTTCTCGCGGTCGGCGTCATCAACGACTATCACGAACTTTCCTTTTCGGAAATCTTCGATTGCGTCGATTATATTGTCAAGACGGATTGGAGTTTCTGACATTTCTATATATTTTGTTTTATTATTCTTCTATCAGTGCCACATCTTCGCCACGGAGAATTCCGGCGATAGCAGCGGTTTGTTCATCAACGGTTTTCAATTCGTCAAACAATTGAGCCTGCTGACGACGTCCTACAAGGAAACCCGTAATGCCCAAGGGGAACACAACGCTTACCGCCCACATAACCCACTGCCGTTTAGACGGTTGGTAGAGCAAAAGGTTGCGCAATACAGGAATCCTGCCCAATCGGGCAATAATCTGCTTGTCGTTGGTATTCGACAGTTCATCGACAAGAAGTTCGGTGTCGGCGGCGACGGTCTTGATAGCCTGTCTATCGAGTCCTTTTGTCCAAAAGTCGGTGTAAGACATCGGCAATGTCGTCGACGACAATAAAGCGGTGACCTTTTCTCGCAGGACATCAATATGTTCTACCGCCTCGGCAGGGCGCAACGGTTCGATAATCACTTCCTTTAATTGGACGACACGCTTTTGGCGTCGGCCCAAAATACGGCGGAAGAAATTGCGGTATGTGTCGATATTAAACACCGCCGAATCGTTGACTGCCTTGTAGGTGACAAACACTCCCAAAGGCAACAACACCGCCGACGACAGCCACATTCCCATCCATACTTCGATATGGCCCTCGCGAGCCATTTTATAACCCGTATTATCGATGATGTAGTAGATGATAAACAAAATAACCGACACAACCAACGGCGCACCCAAACCGCCCTTACGGATAATAGCGCCAAGGGGAGCCCCGATGAAGAAGAACACCAAGCATGCCAACGAAAGAGTGAATTTCTTGTGCATCTCAATGCCGTGACGGCGGATTGTTTTCAAATCGTCCTTCATCGACATTGCGCGGAATTCGCAGTCCTGCTTGTGGCGATTTGCCTTTATCAACGCCTGCTGAAGATAACTTAGTCGTCGACCCGAACCTTGAGCACTGAACACGGAATCGATGTTCAACGGCTTTGCTAGTTGCACGTCGAGGTTTTTGACTTCTACGATGGTCGAACCTTTATATTCACGCCGGGTGGGCAATACGCCCATATTCTGCGACTTGCGCAATTCGTCGGTGTAAATCGAGCCGATGCTATCGACGCGCACCTGAACGGAGTCGATGGTCTGCTGTAGTTCGGCGATGTTTTTTCCGACATACTGATTGCGCATCGCGCTCTCGTCCATACGGTTGAAATTCGCGTCAAAAGCAATCATTATTTCCTTCGACGTGAACGACTCGCGGCGATAAGGCACATTTTGCATACCGACATTGCCTTGCGAACGAAGATTCTCGAACGATTCGCCGTTGTCAAGACGCAGAAAAAGGTGCGTTTTATCCTCAGTCACGCTCATCTTGCCCGAATCGGCAACTATGATGGATGTGTTGTCGAAACCACGCGACACGTCGTAAATCATCACGTCGTGAAGCGTACCGGTCTGCCTGTCCTTCTTCTCGACGAAGATGTTGTAGCCGTCGATTTGGTCGTAGAAAACGCCCTCGGGTATGTCGAGTTCAGGAGACTTTTGACGCGCCGAGAACAGAAGCGTCCACATTTTGGTTTGCGAATACGGCAAGGCGTAGTTCTGGAAGAAAAACGCTCCTATCGCCACAAATATCAGCAGAACTATCAGCGGACGCATCACTTTCAAAAGCGAGATGCCCGAAGCCTTCATTGCCGTCAACTCGAATTTCTCTCCCAAATTGCCGAAAACCATCAGCGACGCCAATAATATCGACAACGGCAATGCCATCGGCACGAGAGACACGGCAGCATAGAAAAACAGTTCGCCAAGTGTCGAGACATCAAGGCCTTTGCCCACCAAGTCATCAATATACCTCCATAAGAACTGCATCAACACGATGAACAGACAGATAAAAAACGTCATCGCGAACAAGGGCAAAAAACTCTTGAGCACGAACAGATATAGACGTTTTATTCTAAGCATCTTCGTTGTCAGTTTTTAGGCGATTGCGTTTCTTTTCGTAACCAACTGCAAAGATAATGATTTTTTTGCAAATTACTTTGTGTTTAAGAAACTGTTTGCTATATTTGTGATTCAAAAACCGTTCCAAATTTTATCGATATGGCCACTGTCCGACAAAACGCGAACAATTTCGACATCACACTGCTTTCTTCCGGAATTTCCTTCGGTGACAAAATCCGCCTTTTCGACAACTTTGCCGATATGCCTAAATTCGCCACCCCTGCGCGGTTAAATATCATTCTCCTTGCCGTATGCTCCGAAGGAAAAATCGACGTTTCAATCGATATGCGCAATTTCTGTCTGAAACCATCGTCGCTCCTCGTGCTTCGGCCTGGCCACATCCTCAACTCCTACGAAGTGTCGGACAATTTCAAGGGATTCTTCATCGCCCTCGACGGCGACATCCTCAGCGAAGCCCTGCCCTCGTTCTCGAAAATCGTGTCGTGCGCCATATATTTCCTCAATAACCCGATGATTGAACTCTCGGAACGCGAACTCGCCGACCAACTCGAATTTTTCGCTCTCATACGTCGAAAGATGGACGACACCCACATACTCTATCACGACAACATAGTCCGCGCCCTCTGTGAATCGCTTTTCTACGAGACACTTAGCCTATATTCAAGCCATATAAAGGACATCGGGAAAGTGGGCAGAAGGAAAGTGGAACTCCTTTTCAATTTCGTCACCCTCGTCGAACAAAACTACCGCGAACACCGCGACGTGGCATTCTACGCCGACCAACTGTGCGTCAGCCCGAAGCACCTAACATCGGTATTGAAAGACACATCAAACCGCACCGCACTGCAGTGGATTGACTCCTACGTGATTCTCGAAGCCAAGATGCTCCTCAAGGACCAACACATGTCGGTTAAAGAAGTGAGTCTCCGACTCAACTTCCCCAACCAGTCATCCTTCGGAAAGTACTTCAAAAAAGCCACAGGCCTCTCCCCCCGCGAATACATCGACAAAGGCTAAAAGCCACAACACATATAAATTTCGTTTTCAATTTTCCACAGTTTTCTGGTGTATATTCAAAAATATGCCCATCAAAAGCAAAGCCGGCGCTTACAAGCGCCTGCTTTGTTTAAATACGTTTAAAAACTAATGCCACTACTTATTGTCCTTTGACTCATACTCTAGAAAACCACTAAAGCCATAGGCCTCTTTGGGTTTATTAAGCATTTCTGGAGGAATAGACTTTTTGATATCTGGCTCAAGATTGCGATTGAAGACATCTGCAATTGTTTTTATCATTTCCTCCTTTTCGGCCGAAAAGTAAATCACATGACCCTCTGGCCGGAAAAATAGCACATTCTTACAATTTAGCCGTTTGGCTATGGAATTTCCGGGAACTTCATAGTATTTATTTTTATCACATGGGGTATTGAATTTTTCAGTCATTGTAGAATTCATATCCTCAAATAATCGCTCACAAGAAACGGTATCTTTAAGCGAGATATCGGCACCGCTATAGTTTTCCAAGCCTTTCTTATAACTATAAACGAGATGAAACTTATGTTCTCTTGTTTTAGCCCCCGTACAATATGCCATTGGTATAACCCATGAATTCGGTTTTAACGACATTCGGTTAATGTCGTCTAAGAATAATCTGAGATTATCATCAATATCATCATCGTCAATTTTGTAATAACTAATAGGGGCATCAACGTTCTTTTCGTATTCTTTTGCCACGTAGTTAAAACCGCCAATTTTAGCTATATAAAATGCCACCCAACTAGTCAATGGTTCGTTTGAGCCGGAAGTGCTAACAATTGTGACTTTAGAACCTCTATCTACGCAATATCCGTATGGACGATTATGTGGACAAGGTACAACAACTATTCTATCTGTTGCCTCATCCTCAACATTATATGCATCTGACAGGTTATACAAATGTAGTTCAGGAGAATGTTTAACTGCTTTAATTACTTCATCAGAAGACATTGTGTTATAAACCATATAACTGTCTAATGGCTTATATTCTCGCATGAAATTCAAGTCGCCTTTTTTTCTCCATCGAAAAGATTTTTTCACTCGTTCAATATTAATGATTATCTCTTCTTTCTGCGATTCTTCGTCCATTACTTTTACAAATCCGCTGGAAAGAATACCTGTTGGAATAGCAATTATGATAATTGTCAGAAAACCAATTACATTAGCGACAATCTTTCCCGCTTGAGTAATCGGACGATGTGGCGCCATTTCACCAGGGTCACGAATGCTCTTAACAAACGTCCATAAAAAAGAAATGCTGAAATTTTTATAGACTTTAGGCTGTGCGTGATGTTCGGAAAAATAAAAGATTAATGAAAGAATTAGCCAGATAAACATTATCACAAACAAAGAAGACAACAGATGCCCCTTTGTCTTATATAACACCCTCCCAATAATGTAAAAAGGATTTTTAGAGCCCTCTAAGGATATCGGCTCATAGTTTGCGACACCATTTTCATCAGATAAACCTTCTCCGTTCTGAACATTTTCACAACTTGCGTTATCTGACGATTTTGCGGCATAATTTGAACAATACGGGATAGTAACCGCCACGACAAACGCCAATACACTTACAATTAGGATGTTTTTGAATGACACTAGTTTGAAAGATCTCATACAAGATTTTTGACATGCTATCAGTTATTAGACAACTTTTATTTGAACGCCCCCTCGTTAGTCCATAAAATCAGTTTTCTCGATTTCCAACAACGCTTTCAATTATCAACGAAGAGTTATTGTAATAATTCCATATCAATATTGGCGCGTCCTTGTCGCTTAATATCCATTCCCGTCCCTATGAGATGCGAAGAATCTCCATCGGGTGTCAATTCGAAGATTACGTTCTTCCCTTTAAAACTCAATACCTCTCCATCAAAACCACCATTAAGGGCCATCTTAATATTAAACGTAATATTTGTGTACATTCCATTAGAAAACTCATCTCCATTTTTGTCGAATTCGATGCGAATGGGGTATGGCGTTGGGTACTTCATACTAGTCCATGTCCCTTCATAACAATAATGTCCATCGGGGAACAATTCAGGAATTGTAAATATGCCTTCGGAGTCACTGATAGTGAAATTGCCCATCATATTGCGAGAAAAAACCAGTTTCTTGCCATCACCAAGAAATGCGGTATAGCCATTAACGCTTGAATCCTTTACAATATCAAGTTGGTCTTCATTGATGTTAAACGAAACTAGGGCATTAGGAGGCAATGTCGGGTACAACAAAGTCATATTAATACGATTGTTGTCTTTTGAAGCTCTTTCAAAATCAAAACACAATTGTTTGATTTTACCAACATTACCATCATAGAACACAAAGAACAAAACGGCACATAATATCACTAAACAGCCACAAATTGCGCCAATAATCGGGCCTTTGGATTTTTTCATCTTTCTGTTATTATTAAAAAATCATTTTGACTTAGTCATTACTTTAGTTGAACCATCGGAAAAATCGTAAACGTACAGTTTCCCTCCTTTTATGGCGCATTGCATGTTGCCTTCCAACCCCATGTTGGGATCATAATAGTAGAAATCTATATGCTGAAAATTAAATTGGCCGTCCATTTCCAACATGGGGTCAT
>JAFZPB010000245.1 GCA_017552595.1 Muribaculaceae bacterium | reverse complement strand
TTGTTCATCGTTATACATGTTTTGTGGTAAAAACAAAGGTAACGAAAAAGGTCGAGTTCCATGCAAGAGACTCGACCTTAATTTATGGGACGATTAAAAACTTTTAGCGGACAGCAATAATTTATATCATACCGACTATTCTTCGCCCGCGGGCTCAGCGTCGTCAATGACTGCCGGTTGCGGTTCGTCAACCTCAACGGCTTCGGTCGAAGAGGCTTCGCCATCCTCCGCCATCATACGATTGTAAACGGCGATTACTTTGTTGTAGTTCTTTTGAGTGCGTTTGACACTGTAACGCACGCCACCGCTCCACATACGGATTGCCTTTTCGATGTCATGGTCGGGATTATATCGGTCCATGAAAATGTTGAACATTTCAATGGATTTCTCGCGGTTGAGACGGTCGTTGTAAGAGAATTTTTTCGTGCTGATTTGATTGACGGCACGCACGCAAATAGGCGAAATCTGTAACACGCCGACATATTGTCCGTTTCTGACTTTCGGATTTCCCTTGCTCTCGCATTGAATCATAGCTCGAATGAGCGTGTTCCACTCTTTTTCGGTGGTTTGCGCTGACAAATTCAATCCGAATATAATCAAAAACGCGGTCAAAATCGACCTTGAAAAGAATTGTTTCATTGTGATATTTTTATTTTAAGTTTTCGATTTTTAATTATTTATCAAAAGTTTTCGCGTAGTTATTTTCCCGTCGTGCAGAGCCACTACGATGTAAACGCCCGACTGCTCTGGAGAGGCGAGCGATTGGCAATTCCAATGTTGCGATATGATAAGACCTGATGGCGAGATTACCTTAACCTCGTCGGCCACGTCGGAAAGCCAAATACGACAGTCATGGCAACTAATTGTGAACGGCGGTTCGACAATTTGGTCGGTGCCGGTGATGATAATGTCGGTCATCGTATAGGCTGCCATCATTTCGCCCGGGACATAAACATAAACCGAAGTTGTTTCCCTACCGCCGGCATCGCGTAGAGGCGATTGTAAAGGCGAAGAAACATTCCATGTCAAATGAGATGAGAACACACAATGGTCACCAACTGTTGAACTTCCAGTGGTTTGCTGAGGGAATGACCATTTCGACGTAAGCCCGCCGGCAGTGGTCAAATCATTAACTGTCGCCACGCAGAAACGGCAATTACTCACAGTCGTGCCCGACACCGAAGCGTATTCGGGATAAATTAAGAACTTCTGATTGTTATGGGCAAAAGAATTGACTCCACTGAGAGAAGACAAAGCGCCAGATATGGTAGCGATTTGAGTTGAACCGTTGTAAAGCCATAGATTGTTACCCCTCGCAGTCACATAATAGCACGTCTCACTAACCGGGTGGACAATTGCACCAGTACTGAGAGAACTGACAGTGTAAGTCGTTGGACTTCCAACTGTGCCATTAATTACCGTATATCGTAATACTTTAGTCGAACTTGACCCTGCCGCTAAAATATAGTAAGTTCCGCTATTGCTCACCGTACCGTAAACGGCACAATGGTCACAACGAACTCCCGGAACCATTGACGCCATGGTTGTGACCGACCCTGTTGAAGTATTAACTATTCCAATTGTTATTTTAGATGTAGTGCCCACCGCCATACTTGCCACACATAGATTATTCGAAGCGTCGACGAACAGGTTGTTTATCCTATAATCCGACGAGTAATTATTGTCGAACGAAAGCGGCAAGCGCCCGATATAGGCACCTGTCTGAGCGTCGTATTTCTCAAGATATCCGTCCCAATGGCCAATGTAAAGAGTTCCCGTGTCGGAATTATCAGTTTTATGAGCCACAAACGAGCGTGTAGAAGAGCCCGTAAACCCAAGCCCATTGCCGTCAGACACCGAACGAATCCATTGGTTATTGAACATAGTTTTCGTGCCGTTGAAAGTGTAGGTGGCATAGTCGGCATCTTCAACGGTCATATTATAACCAGGACTACCGGGACGGCCGCTGACCACAAACTGTCCCACGCCGGATTGCGATGATGTCTTACCCGACTTGTCGGCTCTGACGCGCCAATAATATGTTCCGTTGTTAAATCGATAAATGGGGACAGTGTGCTGAATACAAACGTATTGTCCGTTGGAGGCGGTTTCGAATTCCGAAAGCGCACCACTCTTCGAATATGTTATACTTGAGAAATTGGCATCCGTTGAAATTTCGAGCGTATAATTGTCGGCTCCGACTTCAAGGGCAACAAAGATAATATCCGACGTTTGATTTGAACCGTTTGCAGGCGCATATAATGTCGGAATACCCAACTTCGTTGTACTTGTAGGCGCAATGAAATGCCAATTTTCCCATGTACGCCAAGAGGCATAGCCAGTCTTGGACGCTGTTATTCGCCAATAATAGATGGTTGATTGTGCCAACGACGATAGCGGCACGGAGCAAGAAGTGTCGGTGCCAGAATAGACCTGAGTGACTTGCGACGAGAAGTCCCTAATCGGAGAGATTTCTACTACGAAAGTGGCTCCTTCGGTGCCAGTCCATGTCAACGTCTGCGATGAACCCGATGTTTGATAACCGATTGCAGGCGACTGATGGCGGGCCTGGCAGTAGTTGACCGTAATATTTGTGACAAACGACCTTGCCAAGGTGGTGCAGTCAGAATAGCCTGCCTTCGTTCCCGTAACTGTCCAATAATATGTCGCTCCGTTGTTCAAATCGGTGATATCGATATTTTGTGATGTGGCCGTGCCGGCATCAACAGTTTTAACCAATTGGGTCAAAGACGCATCGGAATATATTTTCACCACAAAAGCGGCGCCTGAAGTGCCCGTCCAAGAGAATGTGCCGGAATTGGTTACAGTAGCCCCGTCGGCTGGAGCGGAAAGTGTAATCGACACCGGGTCGGTTGCGGGATGGTTTGACGACATCACGGCCATTCCCTCATTGCCGTAGTGGTCGATAGAAGTCACAGCATACCAATACGACGATGTGTTCGTTGTCATTAAATAACTGACCGTTGCGCTGGCGGCATCGTTATAAACGATTTCTTGCAGATAATCGGCCTTGATTTCATCAGCGTGGTCAGACGACAAAGCGGCCGCGTATGTTACTGAAAGAGGTATTTGATAGACGGCGTAGTGGTATGAGTTTGACACCGACGGCCAAGAGAGACGGCTCGAATTCACTGTCAGCGACGACGGTGCCGGCGGAGTTGAACTGCCGCTTGTGCCGTAGTTGATGGCAGGAGGAAGAGATTTTTTCTGAAACACCTCCGACTTGAGAGTGGATGCCACGCTTCCCGTATTATCCCTGATGTCGCTTGACGGGAAAAAGACAATTCCGCTATTATTGTCGAGTGAGGCGGCTCTTGCCGCATTAACTTCACTGACGTATTCCGATGCCGAGTAAATTCCGTAGGATGAAGAATTTGTCGTGGTAGAAGAATAGCAGCGAATACCATTGCCATAAACGTGGGCGAGGCGATTCCACCATGTAGTGTATGTCGGGAATGGTTGTCCCGAACTATATGACGGCCAATACAATTGGGGCGAAATCATATCGATGCTTCGCGACAACACCCAAGCACATGGGTCGGAAAAGATGCCCTCTTCTTGGAATCCCCATGATATGCTTGTTCCGTCGGATTGATAAGCATATCCAAGTCCCTGCAGTTGCGACTCATGAAGTTGATAGCCTTTATTAGCCACACCGGCAGGACCTACAGCGAAGACAATCGATGGGTCAATCGCTTTTATCTCGGCATATACGTTGCCGATTAGATTATTGATATTGTTTCGACGCCATTCGGCAATTGATAATGTGCCGCCACCCGACACATAGGTTTCGTAATCGGAATAGTCGGGAGCAGAAGAATCGGATGGTATGCCGTTAATATAAAAGTAGTCGTCGAAAATAATGCCGTCGATATTTGCATAACGGGCAATTTCTTTACACACATTACGGATTCTATACATCGCGCTGGCGTTGGCAGGGTTTAAAATATATGTTTCGTTAGTGCCTCCAGTCGGAGCGCAATGTATAAGCCAACCAGCATTTTTAACCGCTTGGTCGCGAGATGTGTTGTAATTGTTGTATGCAGATTCTGATGAGGCGAAACGGAAGGGATTAATCCATGCATAGCACTGCATTCCCCGCGCGTGGCATTGCTCGATACAGTAAGCAAGCGGGTCCCATCCAGGATTGTTACCTCGGGTGCCAGTCAAGTAGACATTCCATGGTTCGTACGACGACGCATACATAGCATCACACATCGAACGGACTTGGAAAAACACCGTATTGATGCCGTAATTCTTGCAATTGGTGAGCAGGGTGGTCATTTCAGACTTTTGCGCAGCCATTCGCGAGGAACCTGTTTGGGTAGTAGGCCAATCGTGGGCCCAAACGGTTTGTAACCATATAGCGCGAGTTTCACGCTTAGGATAAGTGTCTAAGGCAGCCGCCGATAACGTCAATGCTGTCGAGATTGTGACGACGGCAACGATAAGCCGATTCAAATGATGTCTTCTCATGTACAGAAGAATTAGGATGAACATAAGCCAAATGGAGAATCTCCATCTTTACCGCAAATTTAAACAATCCATATCATAAAAACAAAAAAACGGCGAAAAATAAAACAAAAAAAAAGAGCCGCCCAAAAAGGCGGCTCTCGAATGGTAAATGAAACAAGTTATCAAAATAAAAGAACTTATTTCTTCTCAACTCCGTCCATTACGACTTTCTTTTGATATGCAGAATCGCAGAACATCTTGGCGATGCGTTGGACATCGGCGGGAGTTACACTTGCGAGGTTAGCGGCATAATCAAGGTCTTCGTATGTTCCGAACTGGATGTAGTTGATGATGTTGTTAATCTTGAACGAGTTCTCAACCTTGCGGTTGTCATACTGTTTCTTGAGATATTCCGTAGCCTTTGCGAAGTGTTCTGCGGTCGGGCCCTCATCAGCAATCTGCTTGAGCAGTTTAAGAGAGAGGTCGAGCAAGTGACGCGATTGTTCACGGTTGGTGTCGAACACAATCAAAAGCAAAGCCTCGTTAGCGGGAATACGTTCAAGTGCGGAGAAAGCCTGAACACCGTACGTGCCCGATTCTTTCTCGCGAATTTCGCTCGTGTAAATGTAGTCGAGGCAGTTATTGAGTATCTCGGATGAAATAACGTTATTTGGGGTGTAAGGAATATCAGCGTTGATAACGTAGAGCACTCTGGTCTTTTCCGTACCCATTACAATCTCAAATTCGTTATCAATGGCCTTTTTGCTCATGTGGCGAACGTTGGCAAGGTTGTAGTTCTCGACTTTCTTCTTGTTGCCAGGAATCGAAGCAATGTATTTCTCGATGTAAGGAACAAGGATTGATTCGTCGAAGTTGCCCACGAAAGCGAACTGCCAGTCGGCGGCATTAGAGAAACGTTCGGTGTAAAGTTTCATTGCGCGGTCGTAGTTCGCGTCGGTATAATCAGCCTCAGACGGGAGACGGAATCGCGGCGACGGGTCGTAAAAAGTGACTTGCATAGTGTCGCGGAAAGCAGTCATCGGGTCGGCTTTCGAACCGCGGTAGTTCTCAAGACCGTTTTCTTTCCAAGTTTCGAATAGACCTTCGTCTTTACGCGGTGCTTGGAAGTTAAGATAGATGAGTTGCATAAGCGATTCGAGGTCCTTGACAGCACAGTTGCCGTTGAGCGTTTCATTTGTTTCAGTAATAGATGCGCGGAGACGAACAGTCTTACCGGCAAGAGCCTTGCGAAGGTCCTTGGGTGCGAAAGTGCCTGTACCGCCGGCTTCAGCCACATCGACAAGGTTGTTGTAATTGTAGTAGTCCTTGGCATCGAAAAGCGACGTACCGCCTTTAGAGAAGGCGCGGAAGAGAATTTCGTCTTTCTTATAATCGGATTTGACGAGCCAAACCTTTGCACCGTTGGAAAGCGTAAGGATTTTAGCGCCGAGAGGATCATTGGTTTCGGTCTTGACAACCTTGCCGGCCTTCGGTTCTTTTTCAACCAGCGGACGGTCGATTGATTCACCTGCGAGAGGCTTGATGTCGGCGTTCCATGCTTCGTTATAGGCAGCCAGAAGTTCGGCTTCAGTCGGATTGGTAAGACCTTCTTTTTCAGGAGCGAAAATAGTGATAACGAGGTTTTCGCCACTGATAAGTTCCTTAACCAAAGCGTTGATTTGGTCAAGAGGAAGTGCGGGGGAAATTTGGTCGAACAACATCTTTTCCATCTCGATGCCGGGCATTGGCTCGTGGTGGAGGAAGTTTTGGAGACACTCACGGACAAGTTGGCCATTCTTGCGGTCGTCTTTGCCTTTCAACTGATTGTCAAGGTAACTTTCGATATTCTTCTTTGCGCGGTCGTATTCATCTTCGGTGAATCCGTAGAGTTGAGCACGACGGGCTTCTGTCACAAGAGACTCAACAGCGCGACGCCATTCATTGTCCTTATACTGTGCCTGGAACTGGAAGGCCTCTTTCGTACAGGAGAGGATGTAGTCGCTGTAAGAAGCGCCACCCTCCATAAAAGGAGCATTCGGCTGCTCAGCGATGTCGTTCAGACGTTCATTCATCATTAGGCTGACAATACGTGTCATGAGGTTCATAATAAGGCCCATTGCCGATTCTTTCATCTGGTCGGGCATCGGGTCGGTCTTATAACCGAACATCAACACATTTGCGGGGAATTCCTTGTCAGTACCGATGGCCACAATCGGCTCTTTGTTATCGGCGACAGGATAATAGATACGTTCTGCGGGGTCAACGGGTGCGGGAATATCAGACCAAATCTCTTTGAGTCGGTTTTCAATCTTATCTACGTCAATGTCACCAACGATGATAATACCCTGAAGGTCGGGACGATACCATTTTTTGTAGTAGTCGCGGAGCACTTTATGGGGGAAATTATCGACCACTTCCATCAAGCCGATAGGCATACGATAAGCGTAGCGATTTGAGTCGGGATAGAGTTTCGGAAGAACTTGGTCGTAGATGCGCATAATGGCACTGTTGCGTGTGCGCCATTCTTCGTGGATGACACCACGCTCGGCATCGATTTCCTCACCGAGAAGGCTGACGAAACCCGACCAGTCGTGGAGAATCAACATACAAGAATCGACGAGTTCAGGGCGGTTTGTCGGCACATTGTCGATGTTGTAAACAGTTTCATCGATACCAGTGTAAGCGTTCAAGTCGCCACCAAAAGCGACACCGTTCTTTTCAAGATAGTTAATGATGTCCTTGCCGGGGAAGTTTTTCGTTCCGTTGAAGCACATGTGTTCAAGGAAGTGGGCAAGGCCGCGTTGATTCTCGTCTTCGAGGATAGAACCCACGCGTTGAGCGATGTAGAAGTTCGCGCGGTTTTCGGGCTTCTCGTTGTGACGGATGTAGTAAGTCAATCCGTTGTCAAGTTTGCCGTAACGGACAGCGGGGTCTTTCGGTAGAGGCTGATCCATTTGGGCGAAAGCCTGAATGCCGAAAAGTACTGTCAATGACAGAATTAGAGATCTAATTTTCATTTTTGTTAATATTATTGGTTAGTTAAGTGATCCTAAAAAACAGAGCCGACGGCAAACGGCTAAGCCGCCATAGCCGTCGACTCCGAAGTGCCCGAAACAGGACTCGAACCTGCACGTCTCTCAACACTCGCACCTGAAACGAGCGCGTCTACCATTCCGCCACTCGGGCAATGCTCAGCAAAATTACAACAAATTTTTCAATTCCCCGCAGTTTTCCGCTGATTTTTTAACAATGCCCACCTTATCTCACTTATATTGCATCATTTATGTTCAAACTTAGATTATGAGTTATTACCCCATCTGTCATTCTAAGGTTAGCACTTTTCGTTATGAAAATTTTGCATATCGGAGGTTTTTTCGTACGTTTGCAAAAGAATATGGATTCTCCTTATTCACAGCATAATAGTTTTAACTGACATGAAAAAGAACAAACACCTACATCTAATAACCGCCGGCATCTGTTTCGCTATGCTGACGTTTGCAACGGCTTCGTGCTCGTTGTTCGGCGGTGACGGCGCCTCCGACGAAGCCGAAGAAGCGCCAGTTGTTCATCGAGTATTTATCGACTCTATCCACCCCGACGACACTGTGTATATCTGCACCGGTTCGGGGAGCAAACGCTTCCATGCATCCGACACGTGCAGCGGTCTCAACGGCTGCCGCAAGGAAATCCGCGGACTGACGCGCCAAGAGGCAGAAAAGAAAAAACGCACCCATTGTCAAATCTGTATTTCCGACGAACAAATAAAATGAAAGCAATTGCTTATTTAACACGACATTACGGCAAATGGTTAATTCCTCTTATGATTGCTGCAATGATTATGCCGCTGACTGCGTTGGCGCAAGACGACAAAAATTCATCTTCTACACTTGACATGTATAAGGAGTTGATGAACGATAAAAGCCGTGCCCAATACGACTCCCTCAATCGCCAAATGGATGAAATCATCGAAAATCAACCCGAAAAGTTTGATTGGGGCAAACACGCTATTATAGCCCTCGTTCTCGCTTTCGCACCTCTTATTCTGCTCGTAATCTCCTATTACAGAGGCGGCACAGAAAACGCTTCGTTAAAAAACACTATAATCGCCGGACTGATTCTCGGCGCTGGAATTCTCGGAATCTATGCCACCACTATAGGATGGTACTATTTTGCGTTCCATCTCGGCAACCAAGCGCAACATCTTGTGTTTTCCATTGTATTTATCGCACTGATTGTGGCGATAGTTATATATCTGCGCAGACTCAACCGACGCATCAACCGACGTAACGAAACCGAAAACGTCCAAGAGAAAGAAGATGGGCAATCCTGAAGATCACGATTCGGGTTTTTCTGAGGAAATAGAAATATTTCAGCGCGAAATCGACCGTCAACGCGCCCTCGAGCAGATGGATACGCCGACAACGACCGACAATAAACCATTGTGGGTCAAGTTGGTTGTTATGGCTGTATTTCTGATTGCGGCATTCGCCTTATTCTTTATATTGTCGGGAATTTAAGCCTTTTGCATATCGGCTTCCGCTTCACGCAAAGATTCTATTTTTCCCACATCATGCCATTTATACGGGGCAGCGGGGAGATATGCTCTCACGTCGATTGAGCGACATTCGTCGATATAGAATGTCGTTATAGAGAACTTGCCACGTTGCTCTGCGGGAAGATTTCGCGAATAACGCGCAAGCCTATCTAATACCGTCGGAGATATAATATGAACTCCGCCGAAAGCAAGTCGACGAAGCGTTAACGGGTTAAGCGACGGCGGTTTAACTTCGCCTGTCACGACATTTGTCCATCCTTGCAGACGACGCTCGTTATCAAACAGAAAATATCGTGACGTATCACGCTCAGCCACAAGAATAGATGCATCAGCGCCGCTTGCCAAGTGTGCGAATTCCATCTCGCGTAAGTCGAAATCGGTTAGAATGTCGGCATTGTGAAGAAGTATAGGCTCTTCGCCTGAGAAAAATTTGCGGGCCTTAACCACTCCGCCACCTGTGTCAAGTAAGAAATCGCGCTCGTCGCTGACCACAATCTTTGCCCCGAAGTCTTTGCCATTGAGGAAATCGACAATTTTGTCGCCGAAGTGGTGGATATTGACAACAATCTCCTTCACTCCAGCAGCCACAATCCGACGGATGACGCGTTCAAGCATCGTCACACCCGCCACTTCGACAAGTGCCTTCGGGCGGTCGTCGGTAAGCGGTCGAAGGCGGGTACCAAGACCTGCAGCGAATATCAACGCTTGCATTGCGAAAAGATTTATTTGACGTTGAAAACCTGCTCTATATTCAATTCGCGGTGGACAAGTTCGACTTTCACGTTAAACTTTTCGTTGATATGTCGGGCAAGATGTTCTGCACTATACACCGAACGGTGTTGGCCGCCAGTACAACCAAAGCAAACCATCAAATTGGTGAAACCGCGCTCTTTATAGCGTTGAACCGATGCATCGACAAGACTATAGGCATGCTCCAAGAAACGCTGGATTTCACCGTCATTTTCAAGGAATTCTATCACCTTTTCGTCGCGGCCGGTGAACGGTTTAAATCGCTCGTATTTGCCAGGGTTATTTACTGCACGGCAATCAAAAACATACCCTCCCCCATTGCCGCTGGCATCATTGGGAATACCTTTTTTGTAGGCGAAACTCATCACGCGGACAGTCAGTTGGTGTCGTTGCAGTTCGTCGCTGAACTGTTTGAGATTGACCAATTTGTTCAACACCTCGGTCAAATAAGGATAGTCGGGATAAGGTTCCTTTAGGAGTTTTTTCAGACTTGCGATAGCATAGGGCACACTCTGCATAAAGTGAGGCTTCTTCTCGAAGTACCCGCGGAAGCCGTAGGCACCGAGCACCTGAAGCGTGCGGAACAAAACGAAGTGTCGCAACTGCTCGTGGAAATATGCAGGGTCAACTGGTTTATATTTGCGTAGTGCGGCAATGTATTCGTCAAGGAGTTCGCGGCGGAGACTATCAGGATAATTAGCCTTTGCCTGCCAAAGGAACGACGCCACATCGTAGTAGAACGGGCCTTTGCGACCCCCTTGAAAGTCAATAAAATAGGGCTCACCGTCTTTAATCATCACGTTGCGAGACTGAAAATCGCGATACATGAATGTGTTCGACTTGCCGCGCATCAACACACCCACCATCGTTTGGAAGTCGTCCTCAAGTCGGTCCTCGAGAAATTCCACTTCGGTGGCCTTGAGGAAACAATACTTGAAGTAGTTGAGGTCCCAAAGGATTGAGCGCTCGTCGAAATCCGATGTCGGGTAGCAATAGCGGAAATTCATTCCAACGGCTCCTTGGAATTGGATATCTGGAAGTTTTCGGATAGTCTTCACAAGGATTTGCTTTTCCTCCTCGCCATAGACGAGAGTTTTGCGGGCCTTTTCGATGACATTGAAGAGGATTTCGTCGCCGAGGTCCTCCTGCAGATAAGTCATCTGGTCGTCGGCGACAGCAACCACTTGAGGCACTGGAAGATTTTTCGCACGGAAATGCTTAGCCATATAAATAAAGGCTTGATTTTCCTTAAGATTTGTGCCAACCACGCCGATAAGCGTAGGTTCGCCCTTTAGGCGATAGTAACGACGATTACTTCCAGAAGATGGCAATTCTTCCACCGCAGTAGGCTCCGAGCCCACGTGCTTGACATATAAGTCGATTAACGCTTGTTTATTCATTGACGGATACTATTTTCTTATCAATCTACAAAGTTAATAAATCTCCCCAATGTGACAAACAGATTGAGAAAGATTATCGAGAAACAAAAAATATGAGGCTTTTTTGTAGGCCGTGATGAGTGGGGATTAATCATGGTGGTAAGGTTCGTTGCGAAGGATGGTCATGGCACGGTAGAGTTGCTCTGTGAAGAAGAGGCGAATCATCTCGTGGGAAAAGGTCATCTTTGAAAATGACACGAGGCTGTTGGCGCGGCCATAAACGGCCTGAGAAAAGCCGTAAGGGCCACCCACAACGAACACCACCCTACCCGCTCCCGACGCCATGCGCTTCTGCAGAAATGCCGCCCACTCGCGGGATGTCATCTCTGTGCCGCGCTCATCAAGCAACGCCACATAGTCTGCCTGCGTCAATGCCACCAAAATGGCCTCGCCTTCGCACTCTTTCTGCTGCTCGAC
>JAFZPB010000244.1 GCA_017552595.1 Muribaculaceae bacterium | reverse complement strand
TCCAACCTTGCCACCATGTTCCGCATCATGCTCATGTACTACGTCAACTGCTACACCTTCTTTGAAGAGCCTGAAAAGGACTGGCTGAAGGTAATTGAGTAAGCAGAACCGCCACCATTGGAGCCATCACTCTTTGATTAGGGGGCTTACTTTTTGCAAAAACCATCCGCAGCACCTGTTTATCGGTATTGCGGATGGATATCGGGGGATGTTTTAACTTTTAGCGGACAGCAATAGATATAAATAAGCATCGGCAGCCATTACGGTTGCCGATGCTTTCTTATGCCGATTAGGTTTTAGTCGGCAAAGTGCTGTTTAAGAGCCGACAGAAGTGATGAAATACCAGTGATTTGCTTGCCGTCGAATACGAATTTGTTTCGACCGAGCACTTCCACGGCGATGTCGGCATCGTCGGTGGTAATGATGTTGTTTCGGTTGAGTGCATTAGTGAGCCAATGACAAAGCAAAGGTTCGTGGCAAGCAAGTTTCACCACGCGATGGCTATCTGTTGAGGCGAAGAAGTCGCCGATTGTCGGGTCGAAAGTGACATCACGGTCGGGAAAGAGGCGATTGAGAGCCCCGTCGAGCACGAGGTCCTCAGTCACACCGTCGATAAGTTGTCCGTCGCCGGTGATAAGCCATAGACGGCTGGCAAGCATAAGCGACTGACTGATGTCGTGGGATGATAGGATGATAGCCTTGCCGTTGTTGAATGCGAGGTTGTGTAGGAGTTTCATCGTTTCGATGCGCGATGCTACGTCGAGGAACGCTGTCGGCTCATCAAGGATAATAATGGGAGTCTCTTGAGCGAGGGCTCGGGCTATCATGGCTTTTTGCCGTTCGCCGTCGGAAAGGCACGAAACATAGTCGGCTGCTTTATGGGTAAGACAGACTGCGGCAATAGCCTCGCTGACAATGCGGTGGTCATCTTCAGATAGTCGCCCGAAGAACCCCGTATATGGCTGTCGGCCAAGTCCGACCAGTTCTTCAACTGTTAATCCACCCGCAAGTGTATTGTCAGTGTAGACGAGGCTGATAAGTTGGGAAAGTTCACGACGGCCATATTCGTTCACGTCGCGCCCATTGATTTTCACAGATCCCGCCAATGGATGTTGAACTCCCGAAATTGTTCGGAGTAGGGTGGATTTGCCTGCCCCGTTGGCGCCGAGCATGCAAATAAGTTCCCCTTGCCGGAGTTCGACGTTCAGATTTGAAAGCACTTCGCGGGTTGTATGTTTGTTGATATGGTAGCCTACGGTCAGCCCCTCAAGCCGCAACACACGTTTTTCGATATGCTGATTTCCGTCCATTAGTTGAAATAGAAAATGTTTTTGCGATTGATGATTATATAGACAATCACGGGGATTGCGATAATCGGTGTGATAGCGTTGATAGGAATTGTGCCGGTGGGAGAGAGCGAACTAATCCAGCAGCAGAGGAGAGCAATGACCGACCCTGATAGGGCAGTGGCGGGTAACAACACGGAGTGATTTGATGTGCGGAACATAAGTCGCGCCATGTGAGGCACCATAAGACCAATAAAGCCTATAGGGCCGCAGAAAGCCGTGACAACGGCCGTGAGTAGACTTGAAATGGTGATGAGCCAATTACGTGTGGCCCGTATGTTTACACCGAGGTTTTCGGCATAGCGTGTGCCGAGGAGTAGAGCGTTGAGCGGTTTGCAAAGGGCGAACGACAGTAACACTGGCAATAGCGTCAATACGGCGAACACCGGCAGGCGGTCGAGGGTAATACCCGAGAAGTTGCCAAGCCCCCAAATCACGAATGAGTGCACACCCTCCTGTGTAGAAAAGAAGTTAAGCAGAGAAATCGCAGATGAAGCCAGATAACTAATCATGATACCGATGATGAGCAATAGGAGGGAGTTGCGGACGATTGTAGAGAAGGCGAGAAGAACCGCCATAACGATTGCCGCACCGACAATCGCCCCGGTCAGCACACTGACATACGACCCCAATCCCGTACCGATTACGCCCCCGAAAAGCAACATCACAATCGCCACGCCGAGGCTTGAGCCAGTTGAAATGCCGAGAATCGACGGGTCGGCAAGATGGTTGTTGAATGTAGTCTGAAGCATCAGACCGGCGATTGACAACGCCGCACCGGCGAGAATCGCAGTCAAAGCCATCGGCAGGCGAGTTTCAATAACAATGACACGATATATATCGTTGGCTCCCTGGTCGCCGACAAGGATTTTTGCCACTTCCGACAGCGGAATGTCAACCGACCCTACAAGCAAACATGCAGGGAACAGGATGACGATTGCCGCCACCAGCAGGACTGTCATTATTATCTTTCGCCGCTTAGACATCTGTTGTAAAGATTAAAGAGGAGAGTTTAAAGAGAACTCGAATGTTTGATTTCTCAAATTAAATTATGCATTAATAGTTCAGCGTTGCCATTACGCTATAGTCGCCTTTGCTTTCGCTTTTAACGTTAAATCTCAGAGTTGTGGCTATATTAGCCTCGTTTTTGAAGTTGAGATACACGTCGCTGATGGCATAGTCGGGTCTGGGTGTGCCGCCGATTGTAGGGATGACGTTTTCTGCCGAGAGTTCATATCCTTCGCGGGTAAGCGTAAGATCCAAGTCGGGGATGACTATGTCCATGCCAGGCATCATTTTCGCGAATTTTGCGCCCTTAGCCTCAATATAGGCATTGCCCTTCTTTATGTCGATGTTGACTATATATCGGGAATCTTTGTTGACATATGGCACTGATGGGTCTTCGCCGTCCTTGACAACTCGAGTTTCGCCCGAAAGTCCATATTGGGTATAAGGAGTCCAGATGATATAGTCACTGGTCTCGATGGCTGTGACAAAGAGCATGCTGATGTTTTTCCCGGCATAAATCGTTGCGTCGAAGGAGTTTATCATGAAGTCTGGTGCCGAAGTGCCGTTCAGTTTCGGAACGATGTCAGTGCCCTTGATTACGATGTTCTCGCCGTCAACTTTGTAAACAAGTTTGGGAATAGTAAGCACCTTCTGTAAATCGGAAGTGCTGGTGCGGAATCCGTTGATAGTGAACTCCGCTTCAACGCCGGGAAAGATTTTGGCGTCGACCTCGCCACATTCGAGCAGTTGCATGGTGTAGTGGTCGGTTTCGGTTACTGCGAGAAATAATCCCTTCGCACCGAGTTCTTGGTAGTTTTGGGGCTCGTCGCTGCCTATGCAGGAGGTAAGCATGGCCGAACCGACGATGATTGCTGAGAAAATTTTCAAATGTTTCATATTTCTATTTATTTATGTTTAGTTTCAGAGATAATCCGATTTGGCGGGCTTGGCCGCGTTGGAGAAACGAGTGGCCGATTGATACGAAGCGGAACACGTCGTAGTGGCAATCGGCGAGGTTAGTACCCCAAAGTGAAAGACTGAAGTCTTTGCGGTGGAGCGTCACGGATGCACCCAAAAGTGCATAGAAGTTTTGCCATTCGGTGTTTTGCTCGTTCCAATAGATGCGTCCGGCTCCGAGACAATTGACATTGAATTCTATGGAGTCAGCAACTTTCGACGATTTTATCGGCAGCAAATAGTTGGCAGACGCGAAAAGTGTGTTGGCAGGGGCGTATGGAACGCGGTTGCCGTCGAAAACCTCTTTCCCGTTGTCGTAGTGTCGGAAACGCGCGTCTGTAAACCCCCAAGCCGTGCGCAATGACAGGCGAGAGGTAATGTCGTAGTTGACCGACAATTCAGTGCCAATGCTCCGTGCCGACCCTGCATTGGTCATCATACGACCTGTGGTGGTCCCGTCGGGGAAAACTGTCATTTGCAAGTCAGTGATGTCGGTATAAAAAAGTGATGCGTCAACTGTTATTCCTGCTTTTGGAAATACCATATTCGTCGACACTTCGTAGTTGATTGATTCTTCGGGTTTATAGGAAATTATGTCATCTACATCGTATTTTTCGGTGATGCCGAGTATGCCCATTAACCGTTGTTGAAGCACGTCGGAGAACATTTGACAGTTGAATCCGCCTGCCTTGTAGCCTTTGGCAACCGACGCTTTAACTGCCGATAGCAGTGACTTATCGCCGCCGATATTGAATCGGTAGGTGGCCGCGGCTTTCGGCAGAAGTTCGATATGTGATTTCGAGAGGCTGCCGCTGTCATCGATGTCGATTTTGCGGTTGGCGTAGACGGTCGGATTCGAAGGGTCAGTGTATGCGTCTATGACGGTGTATGCAGTGTGACATACGCTGTTGTAGTCGATTTTTGTCCATTCGTAGTCAAGACGAAGGCCTGCAGTCAACGATAGGTTGCCGATGCGATATTCACTTTCGTGGTAGATGCCGAGATTGAAAGTCGGCGTTTTAAAATTCGAACCGAGCACGAATGCGTCATCGTCCCAAACGATGGGGTAGTAGGGGTTACCTTCGTTGACATGGCTGACGATAAGTTGGTCGATGCCGTAGTCCTTGAAAGTTACCGGTGCATTCATGTCGGTGTTTCGGTAGAACGAAAACAGTCCGCCGAGCCATGTATAACGCCCGGTTGTTCCTTTTATTACGGCATCTTCGGTAACGGTGAATTCGTGCCGCTTTTGTGTGAGGGTGAAATATGGCTGAGGCGTGAAGTCTTGGTCAAGAGTCATGTTGTCGTCGAGATACTGGATGGATGTCATCGACGAGACGATAAACTTCGGCGCGAGCCATTTCACTGATATGCCGTCGATTATCGATGTGCGGCGATAAAAGCAAGTGTCGTTGTAGTTAATTTGGCGCGTTTCGAGCGACTCATAGGGATAACCCGAAGTGCGCGACACCGACGTGGATAAGTTGTTGCCCACAGATAGGTTTCCCGAAGGTCGCCATTCCGTACGCCACCTGATATATCCTTGATTTTCGAGTCCGCAGTGAGAGTTGTTATAGGCGTTGCGGTATTGTCCGTCGGTGTGGGTAAAATTGCCGCTGACCGACATACCGAGCCCTTCCGATAGCAGATTATATAACCCTGCCGAGGCACGGACAGTGTTATATGAGGCGTAAGATGCCGCAAGCCTAATCCCCTGATAGTTCATCGGCGAGATAGTCGAAAGGCTTATAATTCCGCTCATAGTGTTGCGGCCGAACAATGTCGATTGCGGACCGAGTGTTACGCGGGCATTGTCAAGGTCGGGGAGGTCGAAATCGTAGCAGTCCTTGTTTAGAATCGGCACATTGTCGATATATAGGCCGATAACGGGTTGGTCGATGCGAGTGCCAGTGCCGCGAACATATATTGACGAAGTCATCCGCGACCCGTAGTCGGGCATGAACAGGTTTGGAGCGATTTGGCTTGTACCTTTCGTGCTTACCACCTGCATTTGTTCGATTTCGTGGCTATCGATGTTTGTGGTGGAAGAAGTGTTGGCCTTTAATGCAACGATGTTGACATTTTCAAGTCGAACGGTGTCGGGCATAGACGATTCGACGGCGGCCGCAACAACCACCATCATCGCCGCCAAGGCAGTAGATATGACCCTCCTCCTAATCAACGATGACACAATATTATATTATCAGTCGCAAAATTACGGAAAATTCTCCTCAATTCAGCATTTCCATCGGGATTTTTTTAATCTCCAAGGAGGAGTGATGTTTTAGTTAACATCAATTACCACAAATTATCCATAAAAATTATTTATGACTAATTAATGAGAATTTATGTAAAACTCATGTTGTTTGTGTTGATGTCTGTTGTCCTTTATTGTCTGCCTTTTTTCCGTCGTGAAATTTATATAAACTTTCAACTATAAACTTTCAACTTTATCAAATTTTTTTCTTAACTTTGTGGTGCGAAGCGGTTTTGCCGTTTTGCGTCGGCCATAGCGTTGACCGACAATACATAGAAAGCGTATTTGTTTTTTGACTTCAACAAGAAATTCGCCAAATTTTATTACCGAAGGTCAAAAAACAGCCAAGACGCTCTTTGCTTGCTTATATCCACCCCGGGCAAGGGGTTCGCATATAGGCAAAGCGTAGGGGTGGGCTGTTTATTTCGGTAAAGGTCTCTGGCGAGCCTCTTGTTGGATAAACAGACAAACAAAGTCCTCTACGCTTTCGTTTTGTCTAATCAAATGCCAAATTCGGAGGACACAGAAGGCGAAGAAAATGTAGAATCAATGAAAAAGAAGAAGTATGCGTTTCTACTATTGATGTCGATGATACTTGTGTTGTGGACATCCTGTGATAAAGAAAACGGTTCCGACGAGCCCACTCCCGAGGAAGAGGACAATGTTCCTAAAAACACATTTGTGGTAAATCTTCCCGAAAATGCTCCCATCACACAAGAATCAATTATTTTAAAAGCTTATGGTGTTGAGATTTCTCTATCGGAAGATTATACCTACTCAACAAGTGCCAATGTGGTCTCAGTTGTGGATAAAGAAGGAAGGACAGTCTATGATTGTTACGCATCGCTTGACACGTTGAATTCGGCTCACTCTCTTGAGATAAATGCATTAGAAACAGCGTACACATTGCTTTTGCCTGTATTTCCAAATGTATTTGATTCCACATCCGACCAGATCCTTGCTACTTTGAAGCGGCTTTTATCGGAACTGCCCGAGACTCAACAGCTGGCAGTGGCTATAGATAAAAGTATCATTGAAAAAGGTTATCTCGACGCTGATGCTATTGAAATCGAATATCAGGCCGCTGTTGATGCAATTGTAGAAAGGCTTGGTTTAAGAGATAATTATCTTAAGGGAACGACTAATTTTACAGTTAGAACTCCAAGCAAAAATCCATCGTTAATAAATGGTGATGCTTTTTGGGGGATGAAATTGGTAATGAATAGTAGCACGTGGGATGAATCGGGAAAAACTTGGGTATGCAAATTTACTGCTTATAATGATAATAGGTTTGCCTACACAGCTTGGGTAAGAGGCTATAAGGATAGTGCAGGGTATGTTTATTATTATAATTCTGATAATTATGATATTTATCGTTCCTCAATATTGAAGCCCCAACGAGTGTCAACATTTTTGAATACTTTCACAACTTGGAAAGGTTTGAAAGATTATTTCGCCGATTCCTACAGCCTGATATTTGATGATGATTTTGAATTTTCCACTTGGGATAAAACCCAAAAATCATTTACAATGGGATTTACCTCCAGTCGAGATGTCGTGATAGCTGCATGCCCTGCTGACAATGAAATGATGATGTATTACAACGTCATGAAGATTGTCATAGACCCAATTATCAAGAAAGTTGTCAAAAAACTGACCGATGCTGAGGAAGAAGACTTTATGCTAAACTTCTGTATTGACCTTATATCTGATAACAATTATAGGCTTAGTTTCTCTCAAATAATTAATGGCAATAAAAGTTTGGGGGCAAAAGCAGTTGACATTATGGAACTTACTTGGCCGAAATTAAGAAAATATCTTGATAAAGTTTTGCAGAATTACCTTAGAATGAAAGGTGAGCAATACGTGTGGGATCACTTTGGCTGGACAACCGCTGTTGGTATGGAGAATGCTCTGCAGGAAATAACTAAGAATTGGAATAAGTACGTCAAAGCCGTACAAAAGTCCGGAGATATTGTTCTTGGTCTTTTGGGATTACATGAACATAGTTTCTATTATGATTTGTCATTGACGTTTGATGACAATGAACATGGTTCCGCCGATCATGAATACGTTGACCTTGGGTTGCCAAGCGGCACATTGTGGGCGACGATGAACATTGGTGCTAATAGTCCAGAAGAGTATGGCGACTACTTCGCCTGGGGCGAGACAAGCCCGAAATCATCTTATACAGATGGAAATTACACCGGCAAAGACATTACGTCGGACGAATTGCCGGCTGACCGTGATGCCGCTACCACCAACTGGGGCTCGGACTGGCAAATGCCGTCGTTGGCCCAAATCGAAGAATTAGTTAACGGTTGCGAATGGACATGGACCTCAAAGAACGGTGTGAATGGGCAATTGGGAACAAGTAAGTATAACAACAAAACCCTCTTTCTTCCTGCGGCGGGCTACCGCTACCTTACGGCGCTCTACCGCGCGGGTTTGACCGGCAGCTATTGGTCGCGCACGTGTTACGACTCCAGCTTCGCCAACTACATCTACTTCGATTCCGGCAGTGTGGGCTACGGCAGCGAAAACGGCGGCCGGGGCACCGGTCATAGCGTTCGTGCCGTGCGTGTGTCGAAGAATTAACCATTAATTATTTTAGACATTATAACCCTGCCTGCTCTTCACGGCAGGGTTTGTTATGTTTGATTGGGATAATTCCAATGTGTCTTAGAGAGAGAATTATTTATGATTAATTGATGGCAATTAATGTTTAATTTCATCTACGAGTCTTCTTGCCTTTTTGTCTTTGTGTGAGATAATTATCTGTGAAAATCTGTGTAATCTGTGTGACTTTTCCCGTTGCCCCCACAATTCCTCATTTCTTATTTCCATTCTCGGTATCATATTTTCACATAAGTGTGAAAAATTGCGAAAATGAGTGGGTTTATTGTCGTTTCGACATGGAAAACACCAGCCATTCGGGCATTTTTTTGTATCTTTGCAGTCTGAAATAATATTGAGTCCGTTATCTAATGAAGGCTTCAAAGATATCACTATATATTTTCATCGTTATCGGTATTTTGGCGCTCGTGTGCATCTTTTTCCCGTCGGACGGTATTCATCTCCGTTTTCCCGGCTTGGCCGACGTGATGCGTGGTGACACAACTCAGGTGACCGACGAGACTAAATTGTCGCCCGACGAATTGCTCGATAAGCGCATTTCCGACGCCCGCCTTGAAGAGGAATCGCAATTTATCGACTACTTCAAAAACAATGAGGCTCGTTTCTTCATGCCTAACGATGACGTGAAATACCTTGATGAGTTTTTTGCCGCTCTTGACGCCGCGGGCGAAACGCCTGTCCGTGTCACCCACTACGGCGACTCGCAGATAGAAATCGACCGCATTTCCTGTATCCTCCGTGAACGCTTGCAGGAAAAGTTCGGCGGCGGGGGAGTGGGATATATTCCTCTCCGCAAACTCGGTACTTACACTTACAAAGTCGATGTCAATCCCGATTTGACAATCCACTACGCATTCGGCGGCAAACAGCGCAACGATGACAAATATGGCATGGCTGCCAGTTCGGCCGAACTCAGTGGCGGGTCGGTGAAAATACACGCCCAAACCACACCCGATACAAACTATGTGCATAGCCACGAATTCACGCGTGTGACGCTTATGGCGGGCAATAATTCAGCACCCATCACAGTTACTTGTGGAGAGCAGACCAAAACTATCGCACCGACGGCGACTGTTGGTCGCGTAGCGTTCTCAATCCCTTCGAATAAGGAAGTTGACATCACCGTCAGCGGTGCAGGTAGCCTATACGGAGCATTGATCGATGGCGCGAAGGGTGTATCGGTCGATAATATTCCTATGCGCGGTTGCTCTGGCACTGTTTTCAACAAAATCAACGCCGACAATCTTCGTGAGCATTATACATCGATGAATGTGGGCTTGATAATTATGCAATATGGCGGCAACACGATGCCTTATATCAAAGAGGGCCAGCCGCTTGACAACTATGTGGCAAGCCTCGGTCGTCAGATTGCATACCTCCATCAAATCGCTCCCAAGGCTAAAATCCTTTTCATCGGGCCGTCGGATATGTCAACACGCATTCAGGGCACTATGCAGTCTTATCCTGTCCTGCCTAAGGTTGTGGAGGGCATCAAGAAAGTGGCAAACGAAAACGGCGCAGCCTTCTGGGATATGTACGGCGTGATGGGTGGCCACAATTCGATGATTAAATGGGTGCAATCTGGTCTTGCAGGTAGCGACCATGTCCACTTTACGAAGAAAGGTGCCGAGCGTGTCGGCGATGTCCTTTGCAAATCGATGATGCTCTACTACGACTATTACAAATGGCGCACATCACCGGTTGATAAGGAGAAGTATATGAAATCCAGTGCTCCCGCCGATTCGACTTCCGCTAAAAATGAAATTTCCGAACAAAAAATGTAATAACGAATTAAAGCATATAACGATGAAATCGAAGAAACTGATAATTACCATTATAGCGATACTCGCAGTAGTTGTGCTGCTGTTTGTGTTCATTCCCCAATTACGAGGCATTTTCGGCGGCGGTCCTTCGGGAGAAGACGACCGAGTGCAGAAAATCGTCGATGCTGCCCGCGCGGAGGAAGACTCAGTTTTCCACGTTTTTATTGATAACGATGCGGCACGGTTCTTTACTCCGAAGAACGACCCCGCTTTCTTTGACGATTTCTTCGTGATGCTTGATTCGGCAAAATCAACACCTGTTCGTGTTACATACTATGGTGACTCACAGATTGAAATCGACCGCTTCTCATGCACGCTTCGCGAGACTCTTCAGTCACGCTTTGGCGGCGGTGGTATTGGCTATGTGCCATTTAAGAACGTCGGCACTTACACTTCG
>JAFZPB010000243.1 GCA_017552595.1 Muribaculaceae bacterium | reverse complement strand
CGGCATTTGATGTAACCCTTGATGATTTCGTCGTTTTCGAGAGCGGCGTTCACGCGGTCCCAAGAACGAGCCTGGCGGGCTTTCTTGTGGGAAAGGATGAGTTGACCTTTGCGGTCCTCGGGGTTTTCAACGAAAACTTCTACTTTGTCGCCAACCTTGAGGTCGGGGTTGTAACGGAATTCCGAAACGGGGATAACGCCGTCGGATTTGTAGCCGATGTTAACCACGGCTTCACGTTTGTTGAGGGCGATGACCGTACCTTCGGTCACTTCTTTGTCCTTTACGACATTGAGAGTTTCGTCGTAAGCTTTTGTCAGTTCTTCGCGTGATTGCGAGTTCTGAGCATCACCTTTCTCAAAGGCTTCCCAATCGAAGTCGGCGAGAGGAGTGTTTTTGATTTCTTCTGTCATTTAAATTGTTAAAAATTAGTTAATTAATAAGTTTGACTTTATGTTGTCATAAAATTGCGACTGCAAATTTACGATTTTCTTTTCGTTCTACAAAACCAAAGGCCAAAAAAATCACTGTGAGTGAAATTTTTAGCCTTATTTTCGGATTATATGTTGGTTTAGCGCTAATCCTCGTCGTTTAGTATGGTGTGGGCTGCAGAGGGTGACTCTAGCGCTTCGGTGTCGTTGTCAATCTTGAATTCCACATGGGTTGATTTGTGGAAAATGTAAATGGCAATTCCTTCCAAGGCGTATGCTACAAGATAACTGTACCACATCAGTGATGGAGTGAATTTTGCCATTGCCCACAATACGGGGATTACCGTCAGCGACAGGGCGAAAGAAATGAACAATGCCATGCGGTGGTGTCCGTAGAGTTTGTAGACTATCATCAACAGATAGATGTAGCAGAACGGAATGAAACTCAAGGCAAATACACGCAAGGCGTGGTTACAGCCTTCGATTAGTTCGGCTTGGTGAGCGCCAAATAATTCGGCAATCGTCTGGGGGAACACCCAAACGTAAAGGCAGGTGGCTATCATCGATACGGTCATAAACCGGAAGGTCTTTCGAATGACGAATTGCAATCCGGTCTGGCTTCGTTTGCCCGCCTCAATGGCACCGAGCGACTGCAGAGTTTGGCATGCGCCCGACAGGAAAAGGTTGTAAATCTGAAGCAGATTCATACAAACGGAAAAGATGAAAATGCCGTCGCGTCCGGCAGTTGACAGCACGATGGTGTTGGCCGAAAGAAGCAGTGCCGTCAGGCAGATTGAGGCCACCGCAAGCGGTGCGCCCTGAGCCAAAATCCGTTTCGTTGATTTCCAAAAGCCCTTAATAGAGATGGTTAGGCTCAATCGGCGGTTGGCGGGTTTAAGCCAGTGGCACAACAGAATGGCGATGCCGACGATGTGTCCCACCACTGTGGCCACTGAAGAGCCCATGATGCCCCAGCCGAAGAATTTGATAAAAACGATGTCGAGTAGCAAATTGACGGCGTTGTCTATAACCACCGCAACCGAAACGAGACGCGGTGCCCCGTTCACGCTTACCATCGTCGAAAGCCCCCACATTAGGATGTAGGTGGGATTACCGATGAGAAGCACCTCCATATAATCGCGCGCAAGAGGAAGAATCACCTCATTGTCGCAAAGCATATTGGCAATTTGGGCGGGGAAAATAAATCCACCAAGCACAGTCAGAAGTAGTCCAAAGCCCACGCTGAGCACCATCGAGTCGGTGAAACAGCGGCGGGCTTCATGGATGTTCTTTTTCCCGAGTTCGTAGCCCACAAGCATTCCTCCACCTCCGCAGATGAGAAGGTTGATTGTGAAGATGAATTGATTGATGGGCTTTGAGAGGTTGATGGCACTCACGCCATCCGAACTGATGAGGTTGCCCACGATGATGCCGTCGACTACGTTGCCTAAGCAAGCCGACAACGCCACCAGGATAAACGCCCATAGGAAGCGGTAGAATTGCGCGTTGGCGCTTTCGGGTTTCTTTGCCATTTTATGGATGATATTTCTTCAAAATCACAAAATCTCTTTTGCGCTGAGTTATAACTTATGAATCATCAAGCGGGCTTCGGCGACGTTTAGAACGTAGTCGGCAAGTTTTTCGCATTCGCAAATCAAATCAATATACATTGTGCTGATTCGGTAGGAATAAACATGATTGTCGACATCGGTGATATTCTTGTCTTTGAGAACGTCACGCCGGTTGTTGATTTTCTTCTCAAGTTCTTTAATGCGGTCAATTGAGAGGTGTTCACGTTCGATACTCATCATGGAGTTCATTTCGGTGAGAGAGTCGTTGGCGAGCGACATCATTTGACGCACATTCTCGACTTGTTCGTCGGTGAATTTCTCCTTCGATGAGTAATAGTGACGAAGAGTTCGGGCGAAATTGTGACACGAATCGCCAATACTTTCAATCTCGCTAATCATTCGAATCATTGCGCGGACTTTGGCCTTTGATTCGTCGCTCAAGTGATAGTTGCTGACTTCTTCGAGATAACGAGCAATTTCCATTTCCATCTTGTCGGATTGGTCCTCCAATTTCTCAATATGTTCAATTTCCTTTTCCGCTTTTGAGAAATCGGTTTCATCGAACAATTTTTGGACAAGATTGAACATGTTTTGCGTCCGTTCGCTATATAGCCCAACTTCGCGTTGAGCCTGCAGCACGGCGATTTCAGGCGTGCGCATGATACCTCCTTGTATGTAACGAAGTTTGAAGTCGTCGCTGCTCGTTTCCGACACTTTGGGCTTTATCAGCCAGCAGACTATGCGCTCGATTTGCGGAATAAAGCCGATTAGGATTGCAGTGTTGATTACATTAAACGAAGTGTGGAAAGCCGCGAGCGCGAACGACAATCGGGCGGGACTTTGTGTCGAGGCCGTCGGGTCTACACCTACAAGGTCGCAAGTGAAGTTGATGAAAGGCCGGAAAATGATGAGGACCCATATTACGCCGAACACGTTGAAGAACAAGTGGGCCAAAGCGGCGCGGCGCGCTTGAGTGTTGGCGCTTAGGGCCGCAAGATTCGATGTGATTGTCGTACCGATGTTCTCACCCATAACCAACGCACTGCCTGGATAGATAGGCAACGCTCCAGCCGAACACAGAATCATCGTGATGGCCATTACCGCTGCCGATGACTGCACGCAGAACGTGAGCACACCACCGAGAAGCAGGAATGTCAGTGTGGTCAAGAACGAATCAGGGTCAAACGAGGAGAAAAATCCCAAAATGGCTGTATTATTACCTAAATCCATTTCAATGCCCGTCATGCGAAGAGTGCCCAAGCCTAACAACAGGAACGATAGACCGAAGATGAAGTCGCCGACGATGCGGTATTTCTTAAGGTAGATGAGCACAATTCCCAAAAGGAATGCCGGATAGACGCAATTTGATATGTCGAAAGAGAATCCAGCCGACATAATCCAAGCGGTGAGCGTCGTACCGATGTTTGCACCCATAATCACGGAGATGGCTTGCGCGAGCGTCAGCAAGCCGGCGTTGACAAACGATACGGTCATTACTGTGGTTGCCGTACTTGACTGCACCGACGCAGTCACCATCATACCAGTGAGTACACCTGTGAAACGGTTAGTGGTCATTGCGCCAAGCACGTGGCGCAACTGGGGCCCTGCCAATTTCTGCAAACTGTCGCTCATTGACTTCATACCGAACATGAGCAATGCCAGCGACCCCAGTAGTTTGAAAATTATCAATACAGACATAAATTATAAGGATTGATTTTAACGTTTTGTTTTTTCAGAGAGTTACCAATCGGGATGTGCTTTGACATCGGCGGGTTTGACGGTCATGTCGGAAATGCCGCCGCTGACAATAGGATGACCTTTGTCATCGTGGCGCGGCACGTATTTGGTGATGCGTCCCGTTTCCTCGATAAATGATATTTCCATATTTGGTTCGCCCTTCGGGTTGCAACGGACAACGAGAGGACGTCCGTCTCTGCTATATAGGCGTTCGCCTGTTTTGGAGTCCTTTACGGTGACCTTAGTCGATTCGCGGGCAGGGAGAATAAGATAGACTTCTTTGCCGGTTTCGGTTTGGGCTTCCCACGCGTTCACTTCTTTGAATTGTGGGTAGAGATTGTAGGGCTCTTCGTAACGCATTGTGGAGAATATGTTCCATTTGCCGACATAAGCCACGCTTGCAACGGCGTTGGGGTCAATTTTCACAGGTTCCGGTTCGACTGGCGGTTCGCCTTGAATCAGCGATTCGGCAAGTTCACTGCCAACCCAAAGATAGATGGCGTTGGGGTCCATGTCGTCACGTTCTTTTGTGTCGTACTCATATTCGTAGTTTGCCAAAGCGAGCGGATAGACGAGAGTTCGACGGTAGAAATGGCGTGTGCCTATATCGCCTTCGATTGTGAACGAGTTGTCGTCATCAAGGTCGGAGTCGGTGATTTTTGCGCCTTTCCCGTTGTATTCCGCAAGGACGTTTGCGAATACATCTTCAACGTCGGTTTTCGGGTCGCCGCCGAAGATTTCGCCCCATGCGTGGAATTTGGCAACGCCATCCTTTGACTTGCAAGAGATTTCTTTAGAGTCCTTTTTCAAATCGACGAACGAGTTGGGATATTTCACCGAGAAGTTGAAGTCCTTGCTGTGAAAATAGGTTGTGCCTTCGCGCAACGGATTGTTTGAGTTTTTGATGTCTTCGATTTCCTCATCGGTGTAGCCGGAATTGCTTTGAGGCATACGGCCGCCGCCGGTGCCGTTATTGCCAGAATTATTGCATGCGGCGACGAGGAATGTCACCGACATGAGCAACGCTACTCTGAAAATACGTTTTGTCATGACTTATGTTGAATTTAATTGATTATAT
>JAFZPB010000242.1 GCA_017552595.1 Muribaculaceae bacterium | reverse complement strand
TTTCGCCTGTCGCACCGTTTTTTATTGATAATAATTTTTTCCACATATACACATTTTCCCAACATTTTAATCTCAACTACAATGAAGTACAACTCCAAGTTGAAGGAAAACAACATCACAAACCACGAAGGGGCAAAGGCTTACGCCATCACCCCCGAGTTAGAACTCTACACAGCCGTGGTGACAACATCGCTCGACGACTCTTTCTATGAGAGAGGCGGTGAACGTGTCAACCGTATCGTAGAACTTATTGGCAAGGTTCAGCCGATGTTTGTGGCTCAACTTGCCGTTTACACCCGCACGGTGATGAATCTTCGCAGCGTACCATTGCTGTTGCTTGTCGAACTCGCACGACGCCACAACGGCGACGACCTCGTGTCGCGAGCGGTGGAGAAAACCGTCAACCGCGCCGACGAAATCATGGAACTGCTCATGTGCTATCAATGGCGTAACCCCAACCCCGACTCAGTCAAGAAATTGGGCCATCTCTCACGCCAAATTCAGGTGGGTCTACAAAAGGCTTTCAACAAATTCGACGAATACCAATTTGCGAAATACGACCGCGACAACCTCAAAGTCCGACTCCGTGATGCCCTGTTCGTTGTCCACCCCAAAGCGAAAAACGAAGACCAACAGGCCATTTTCGACAAAATCGCCAATCGTCAGTTGGAGACTCCATACACTTGGGAAACAGAACTTTCCGCCCTTGGTCAGAGCAAATTCTTGACCGACGATATGCGCAACGACGCTTTCCGCCAAAAGTGGAAAGAACTTATCCACAGCTGCCGACTTGGCTATATGGCTCTTCTTCGAAATCTCCGCAACATCCTCAACGCCGGAGTCGCGTACAACGACATCTCAGTCGTGACCGAGCGCATATCCGACGCGCAACAGGTGGCGAAGTCGAAGCAACTTCCTTTTCGATTCCTTTCCGCCTATCGTGAAATTGAGGGCATCCAATCTCTTTACACTAAAACCGTAATGGATTCATTGGAAAAAGCCGTCCGCCATTCCTCGGCAAACGTCGAAGGCTTCGACGAAAACACTCGAGTGCTTATCGCTGCCGATGTCAGCGGGTCGATGAACAATCCGATTAGCAGAAATAGCACCATCAAATACTACGACATCGGGCTTTTGTTGGCAATGCTTATGCAAAGTCGTTGTAAAAGTGTGATTTCAGGCATTTTCGGTGACAGTTGGAAGCCGGTAAACGTCCCGTCGAACAACATTCTGATGGCGACCGAAAAACTCCGTCAATTTATGAACGAAGTCGGTTTTTCAACAAACGGGCATCTCGCAATAGATTGGCTTATCGAGCACAACACCGTTGTGGATAAAGTTATGATGTTCACCGATATGCAAATGTGGGACAGTTACTATGGCGATGCTTCTTTGGAGGCCTCATGGAACCGCTATAAACAAATTGCGCCCGATGCCAAACTCTATCTTTTCGACTTAGTTGGCTACGGCCTGGCACCGCTGCGCATCGTCAAACCCGATGTCTATCTTATCGCAGGTTGGAGCGACCGCATCTTCGACATCCTCTCGGCCGTCGATAAAGGCGAAGACGCCCTAAGTGTAATCAAACAAATTAAAATTTAATAGCATTGATAATGAACGTAGAAGTAATAAATAACACAGTAGTAAAGAAGTGGTACGATTCGGTCGATGACCTCGCCGAACGTCAAATCCAGAACCTCGCATCGCTTCCCTTCATACACCACCACATAGCC
>JAFZPB010000241.1 GCA_017552595.1 Muribaculaceae bacterium | reverse complement strand
GCGTTTTACAAAGGCGGGGCAATTCTCGTGGGCTTTGAGGACGGCGCGCCGATTGCGACAATCGCCCTCAAAAAAGTGGATGACGACATCGCCGAGGTCAAACGCCTGTTCATAAAACCCGAACATCGTGGCAAAGGCTATTCGCGAAAGATGTTGGAGGCAATGTTTCAATGTGCAAAATCTCTTGGTTACAAAGAAGTTATGCTCACAACTCGCCCCGAAGTGATGCCCGTTGCATACGCCCTATACCAACGCATCGGCTTTAATCAGACCGACTTCAAAGATGGCGTGGCAACGATGCGGATGGCAATAGCTAAATAACGAAAGCCGAAATCGCCCCACGCGCCGATGCCGATGGCAACAACGGTGATGTCTGGATTTAGATGAATAAAATAGACAAATGAAACAAATAATAATTTACGGCAGCCGATACGGTTCGGCAAAACGATATGCCGAAAAGCTGGCCGAACAGACCGGAATTGAGGCCGTGGCACACTCAAACGCAAAGAACATCGGCTCGTTCGACCGAGTTATCTACCTCGGCGCAATCTATGCCGGAAGCATTTTGGGCTTGAAGTCATCAGCCAAGAAAATGACTGAAAAGCAAGAACTGATAGTCGTAAGCGTTGGACTTACCGACACCGCCGACCCTTCAAACATCGGCAACATCCGAAGCACAATAAAATCGCAAATTCCGGCACATCTTTACAACGAGAGCCGCATCTTTCATCTTCGCGGAGCAATAGACCACAACCAACTCGGTTTCTTCTACCGTCTGCTTATGCGGATGATTCACAGCAAGGCATCGAAAACGCCTGCTGAAGAACTCGACGCCACCGCAAAAGCCGTGCTCGAAACCTACGGCAAGCGCGTAGACTATGTTGATTTTAACAAATTACAGACGATACTCGACATTATCAAAGAATAGAAAATGAACATCATAATTTTATCAGGAAGTCCGCGAAAAGGCGGAAATACCGATTTACTGGCAGAATCATTTGCCAAAGGTGCAACGGAAAAAGGTCATAACGTAGAAACTGTTTCGGTTCACGACTACAAGGTTGCCCCGTGCAAGGGCTGCAACGCCTGTTTCAGAACCGCCAACAACACCTGCGTTCAGGTTGACGACATGACGGCAATCTATCAGAAAATGAAGCAGGCCGACATGCTCGTAATCGCCTCGCCCGTGTACTTTTACGGACTTAGCGCGCAACTGAAAGCCGTCATAGACCGATGCCACAATCCGCTGCGCGACTCGTTCAACATAACAAAAGCCGCGCTTCTGCTTGTTGGAGCGGCCTCGCTGCCCGAACTGTTCGACGGCATCGTGGCACAATATCGTCTGTGCATCAACTTCTTCAAGCTCGAAGATGCGGGACACGTTTTTGTGCGAGGCGCGAAGGAGAAAGGCGACATCAAAAATACAAACGCCCTGAACGAGGCTTACGAATTAGGAAAATCTCTATAATAAACGATGATGAATTTTTTAAAGGCTACAGAAGAACAGTTAGATGAGGTTTTCGCCGTTTATTCCGAGGCGATTATCACGATGGAGAAAGACGGCAT
>JAFZPB010000240.1 GCA_017552595.1 Muribaculaceae bacterium | reverse complement strand
GACAAGGTCGTTTTTATGGTCGGCAAACTGAAGACGTTCCAACATTTCATCGGTCTTCTTCGAAATTTCCGAATCTTTCATGCCGTAAATACCAGCAAAAAGACGGATATTCTCGGCGACGGTGAGGTCCTCATAGAGCGAGAATTTCTGGCTCATATAGCCGATGTGTCGTTTTATCTGCTCGTATTGCGTAGAAATGTCGTAGCCTGCCACCATGCCGCTTCCGCTTGTCGGCTGATTCAGGCCTGTCAGCATGTGCATGGCTGTTGTTTTGCCTGCCCCATTCGCCCCAAGGAAACCGAAAATCTCGCCTCGCCCGACGGTGAATGAAATGTCGTCAACCGCACGGAACGAACCGAAAGCCTTGACAAGGTGGCTCACTTCTATCACATTGTCGCTTTCTGTCGTGACGCCTTTTTCATGCGACAAACCTGGGGGATTGAACACATCGGCAAATTCCGTCAGGATAGCGTCGGGAGTACCGATTCCGAGGATTTTGCCTTCCGACAGGAACGCCACACGCTCGCATCGACGCACTTCGTCAAGGTACGGCGTGGATGCGACGATGGTGATTCCCCGCTCTTTAAGTGCGGATAGCATTTCCCAGAACTCCTTTCGGCTGACTGGGTCAACACCTGTGGTGGGTTCGTCGAGCAGCAGCACGCTCGGCGAGTGGACAAGTGCGCACGACAAAGCAAGTTTTTGCTTCATACCGCCCGACAAAGCCCCTGCCTTGCGATTCTTGAATGGCTCGATTTGTGAATATATGGCGCGGATTGAGTCATAGCCGTCTTCTAACGTCGTCCCGAAAAGTGTGGCGAAAAAACGCAGGTTCTCCTCGACGGTCAAGTCTTCATAAAGCGAGAATTTGCCGGGCATATACCCCACGCGGCAACGCACATCGCGCATCTGCTTTTTGACATCGAATCCGTCAACCGTCGCCGAACCCTCGTTTGGCAAGAGCAATGTGGCTAGAATACGGAATAGCGAGGTTTTACCGGCTCCGTCGGGTCCGATTAGACCGAACACTTCGCCCTGCTCGACGGCGAAACTCACTCCGTCGAGAGCCCGTACTTTTCCGTACGACTTGCCGACATTATTTACCTCTATAGCAATCACTTGGGCGATGTTTTAATTATGCATTATGCATTATGCATTGTGCATTATAAATTAATTTTCACCTCACCATACATGCCTATTTTCAGCAGACCATCGTTTTTGACTGCGATTTTCACGGCATACACGAGGTCGGCGCGCTCATCGTCGGTGAGGATGGTTTTGGGAGTGAACTCGGAGCGACTGGATATCCATGTGACAACGCCCTCGTAAGTTTTGCGTTCGTTGCCATAGTCGCTCATGACCGTCACTTTTTGACCTAATTTGATGTCCTTTAATTGTGCCGATGTCAAATAGGCGCGGAGGAACATATTTTCCACGTCGGCAATTTTGGCAAGCGGTTTGCCTGCAGCCACAAGTTCACCGCGTTCCACATATTTTTCAATCACTGTGCCGGAAATCGGCGATTTGACGTGGCATTTTTCCAATTGGTCGTAGAGTTGATCGACTTGTGCATCGACGGCATGCATTTGGCTGTCGAGCGAACGCGTATTGGTGGATAAGGCCGAGATTTGCGCTTCGAGTTGCTTTTGCAGCACATCCACTTGGCTTTTTGCGTCGTCGAGCATCTTCCGCGGTGCGGCACCGTCGGCCACCAGTTCGGAATAACGGTGTTGTTCGGTTTTGGCCTTTGCCAGTTGCTGACGAGTGGCGGCGATTTGCTTCTGCATATCGGGTTTTTGGCTTGCAAACACGTTCTTATTGGCTCGAAGTTGCTTAATCTGCAGCCAAATGGCGGTGGTATCAACAAGAGCGATTTCCTCGCCTGCCGTCACGTTTGTGCCTTCATCGGCGTTCAACGTCAATAGTTGCCCGTTCTGCTCGGCATAGACTGTCGTTTCTGTCGCCTCGAATGTGCCGGTGGCGTCGTAGGCCTTCTCTTTTCCGGAGCAGCCCGCCAATAACCCTGCCACACTCATTAATAACAAATACCTGTTCATATTTTGTTCGTTTTAATTATTCGTCGTAATCTTTTTATCCCATAGTTGTTTAAGCCGTTCGATTTGATGGGTCGAGAGTTGCACTTTCGCGGCATTCTCGCTGTTGATGTCGCGCAACAGGTCGTTGACGTCGATGATGCCGTGGGCAAGTTTTGATTCGGCGGCTTTTCTGACCGAGCCGCGCAAACTTACAATTTCTTTATCCGTTTTGAGCATATCGTCATAGCGGGCCACATTCTCGTCTTGACTGATTTGCTCCAAATTGTTGTTGAAGAGAAACACGTCGCGGCTGTTTTCGAGTGCCTGCCGTTGCAGGTTGAGTTTTGCCTTGTCGTTTTTGCGGGTGTAGAAAGCCGAGATGTTCCATGTCAGTTTGGCCCCTATCATTCCGTTAAGCGTCCAATTGTGGCTAAACATATCTCTATATGCGTCCAAACTCGGATAGCCGTAATATCCCGAGGCGAACACCGACAATCGAGGGCGTACGGCCGCATCAAGTTGGCGTTCGTTTGCCTCAAGCAGACGCATACGGGAGTCGATTAGCCGCAATTCAGGGCGGAAGTTCTCCCCTGTCAACATCGGCTCGGGAGGCAATGTCACCTCAACAATTTCCTTTCCGCAAAATGCCGACAGCAAACGTAACAACTGGCGGCGTTGCGACACGAGTTCTCCCCGTTGTTGCTCTACGCCGATACGTTCGGCCTTAACGCCCAAATAGTCGCTTTCCGACGCGGTGCCGCGACGCGACATCGATTCAAGTTTCTTTTCGTTCGACTGAAGCAAGGCGACATAATCGTCTGAAAGACGGATTTTTTCATCAACGAGCAATACACCGAAATACAACTCATTGACGCGCTGGCGTACTGCATATAAATCCACATCATTCTGAGCGGTTTCGGCCTCAGCCTGACGACGCGCCGCTTCTTTTCCGCTCTCTATCGCCCCACCGTCATAGACCGTTTGGGTGATATCGACGCCCACACTGTACTGGTCTTTGCGCAGACCTTTGTAATCGGCCACCATCATAGAGGTCAATGCGTCGGGAAGCGTCACCACTCGATTTTGAATCGACGCTTTTGCCGAAGCGGTGATTTGCGGCAACCATCCCTTGCCGATATTTTCCACTGTAAGGTCGGCGGTTTGACCTATTAAGCCGTATTGTTTGACTAAGGGATAATTTTGCTCGGCGGCAGTCAGACATTCGTCAAGGGTTGTCGCTCCCGACACGAACACCGCCAACTGAAACATGACCGCGAATATTTTCAATCTCTTATTCATCGGAGTTATTTTTCTTTTTTACAAAGTTATGCTTAATTTGAACATTCGCAATTATCTATTGGCAATGAAAAATAGTCAAAATGTAAGATTATTTACGAAAAATCACTATATTTAGCACATTTTTATTATCTTTACGGTAGATTTAACGAATACAACAGTCGGAATATGGCAGAAAAGGACATTACAAATATGACACTCGACCGAATCCGCGACGTCCTCGACCGAAGTCAAGTCGATTCGGCCAACTTTCACATTAGCCAAAATCTTGCCGTAGCGCATGCCGAATCAGCGAAATTAGTCGTCAACGAGTTTAAGGGCGAAGTGATGCGCGTCAACGAGTACCGTGTGCTTATTGTGGTTAACGGCGAAGGCAATTCCATCGTTAATCTTGTGCCTCACCATTTGATGCCCGGCGATGTCATTGCGGTGCTCCCGGGAAGCATCATCCAAATCATCAACACTTCCGACGACTTGGAAATCCGCGCAATCGCCGTCGCCGACAGCCTTTTCCGTCTTTCTCTCGGCACATCTATCCCCAAGGCTTTCAACGGCCATCTTCGCGACATCTTCCTGCATCCCGACGACACCGGAAAAATGGTGCTGACGAATATGATTGAATGTCTTAGTCAACTGATTTCCACCGACCATGCGCCCCAATCGGTTTATTCTCTAATAGCGGCCATTTTTTCACAAGTCGGGCTTCTTTTCGACCGTCAATGGTCGTCAGAATCCGCCTCGTTATCCAACGAAGATATAATATTCAACCGCTTTATCCAACTCGTCAACGCCCACTGCTCGGAGCATCACACTATCGGCTTCTATGCCAGTCGGCTATGCCTGTCGCCCCGCTATTTGGGTGCTGTGGTGAAACACGCCAGCGGCACATCGGCAAAAGAGTGGATTGACCGCGCACTCGTGGCGGAAGCGAAAGCCCTCCTACGACACACCAACAAGCAAATCGCCGAAATAGCCTACGACCTCAACTTCCCCAACCCTGCCTTTTTCGGCAAGTTCTTCCGGCGGCTCACCGACAAGACTCCCCGCGCCTACCGCGAAACGGCCGACGTTTAAGGAGAGAGGGATAAAGTTTATAGAGGAGAGTTTAACGCGAGTTAGGTATAAGGAATTTAGTCATATAAAGTCGGAGACGTTTCCAGACGCGTTCATTGAAAGTGTCCCATTTTAAAGTGGGACAGTTTTGTGGCAGATAAGTGAATTGATAATCACTGTGTTATCCAACAAAAAACGCAAATGTGGTTGCCTGATTTTGGTTGACTGTTTTTGACAGTTAAGCCTGATAAGAGTTGACTCGGTTAAACATATTCCTTAGTTAGGTTGACTGTTTCCTGAGTTATTCCTGTTATGGGTTGACTGAAGGCCGTAGGCCGAAAG
>JAFZPB010000239.1 GCA_017552595.1 Muribaculaceae bacterium | reverse complement strand
GGGTCGCAGTTGATGTTGATATTGAATAGTTCCTCGATGTTTTGGCGGTAGCCGTAGAAGGTACGTCGGGGAAGTTCTTCACCGTTGGAATACGACGATTTCTTCCACAGTTCGTTGAGTTCGCTGCGGGTTATCCGTCCGTGGCGGTGAATGGTGTCGATAATCCAGATATATCGGTTTAAAAGGTTGCGTGCCATTTATTCTTCTTTTGTGTCGGGTTTTCTTGAGAAAATATAGAGTCCTATCATTGTGATTAAAGCGTTGACGAGCAGGAGTTCGAAGCCCATCGTGTAGTCGAATGCGGCCTGCAGTCCCCATTTCATCAATCCCGCAAGAATCGGCGAGATGATGCAGATGGCGGGAACGGCTTTGTCGAAGGTGCGGCGCTTCGATGCGAGACCGAAGGCGAACAGACCGAGAATCGGACCGTAGGTATAGGATGCGATTGCGTACACTGCCGAAATAGCGTCTTCGCTCGATGCATAATAGAAAATGATGATTGTAATGGCCATAGCCACCGACATGGCGATGTGCACCCACTTGCGTGTGCGGCCCAATCTTTCGTCGTCCATCTTTTCGCCGTGGAGGATGTCCACTGTGTAGGATGTGGTCAACGACGTGAGAGCCGAACCTGCGGCGGAATAAGCGGCGGAAATCAGACCGAGCACGAACAGGATGCCGACGATTAGGGGCATACCCGAGCCGGCTGCCACTGTGCCGAAGATGTCGTCGCTCTTTTCGGGTGTCGGGATGGCGTTATGACGCATATACATGACGAGCAGCGTGCCGAGAACGAGGAAGAGGAAGATGACGAGCACTTGAAGGAACACACTCGAAATCAATCCTTTCTGCGACTGCTTATAATTCGCTCCAGCAAGCGAGCGTTGCATCATGTCTTGGTCGAGCCCCGTCATGGCGATGACCATAAAGATGCCGGCGATGAATTGTTTCCAGAAATATGTGCCTTCCTTCGGGTTGTCGAAGAAGAAGATGCGCGACGTGTCATCGGCGGCGATGGCGGAAATCATTCCTGTGAACGAGAAGTCGAGGCTCTTGGCGATGAAGTAAATGCAAAGAACCACCGACGCCACGAGGCAGAAACTCTTGAAAGCGTCGGTCCAGATAATTGATTTGACACCGCCGCGGAAAGTATAGAGCCAAATCAGCAGAATGGCCACAATCACATTCACCACAAACGGAATTCCCAACGGCTCATAGACGAGCAACTGCAACACGGCGCACACGACATAGAAGCGCACTGCGGCGCCGAGCAGTTTGGAAATGAGGAAAAACCATGCGCCGGTGCGGTGGGAATTCAGCCCGAACCGTTCGCCGAGATAGCCGTAGATGGAAATAAGGTTGCGACGGTAGAACATCGGGATTAGCACGTAGGCGATAACGAAGTAGCCCACGATAAATCCGAATGCCATCTGCATATAGGAGAACCCTTTGGCTGCTACCATTCCGGGCACGGAGATAAATGTCACGCCCGAAATCGGAGCACCCATCATTGCGATGGCCATCAATAGCCAAGGGGCTTTCTTACCGCCGGTGAAAAACGTGGAATTGTCGCTCTTACGAGATGCAATCCATGATATGCCCACTAACAAAGCGAAGTAGGCGATGATTGTGATTATTACTGCTGTCGGTGACATGGAAGGAAGTTAGAAGTTAGGAATGAGGAATTACTATTTAGAATTTAGAATTAAGTATTACTAATTGTGCATTATGCATTATGAATTATGCATTAACGAACGTCTTCGTAAAGTAAATAGGGCTTTCGTTGCTGGCGGAAGCGGGCGACGTCGTCGGCCCATGTCGCCTTGATTTCGTCGGCTGTGCGGCCCTGCTCAATCATCGTGCGAATGTCGCCACGGCCGATAAGTTTCTCGAAGAACGAAGTGAAGAAACGGTCGCCGATGTTGAGTTGGCGGTAGGCTTCGATGAGATATTCGAGGTTGATGCCTTTGGCGATAATTGCTTCGTCGTCGAGGCCGGAAAGGTCATGCCCTTTGCAAAGTTGGCCATTCAACGGCGGATTTTTGGCTCCTGCTGTCGGGTGGGGGGTAAACTCGAAGTCGTATTCGTGGAAATCGGGGTGGCCGTAGCGGGTGAATGGCGCTTCAGTGCCGCGGCCGAGGCTGACAGGGGTGGCTTCGAAGTAGCAGAGCGACGGATAGAGATAAACGGACTTCATCGTCGGCAGGTTGGGCGACGGGGCTATCGGCAGGGCATAGCGGGTGGCATGGGTGTAGCCCTTGCATTTAATCACTTTCAAATCCGCTTTTTTGCCGCTGTCGAGCCAACCTTCGCCGTTGGCCATCAATGCCATTTCGCCGAGCGTAAGTCCGTGAACTACGGGAATGGGCAAGCGACCCACGCCCGAGGCGTACTTCATGTCGAGAATCGGACCGTCGACGGTCATGCCGTTGGGGTTCGGTCGGTCGAGAACCACGAATTTCTTGCCGTATTTTATGGCGGTGTTCATCAGGTCAATCATCGTGCAGTAGTAGGTGTAGAATCGCAGACCTACATCTTGGATGTCGCTGACAATCACGTCGATGCCGCGCATCGTCGCTTCGTCGGGGAATCGTGTCTTGCCGTAGAGCGAATAGATTTCAACGCCAGTGCGCTGGTCAACCGAACTGCTGACACGTTCGCCTGCATCGGCAGTGCCGCGGAAACCGTGTTCGGGCGAAAAGATTTTCACCACGTTAACGCCGTTGTCGATGAGGATGTCGAGGGTGTGTCGGTCGCCCACCATGCCGGTGTGGTTGGAGAACAACGCCACGCGTTTCCCTTTGAGCATAGGGATATATTCGTTCACTTGGGCGGCACCGACTGTGACTTCGGTTGCGGCTGTGTCGTGGCATTTGCCGCAACATTTGCCGTTGTGCGTCGAAGAGGCGTCTCCTCCGCAGGCATATTGTGCGGAAAGCATTATTGCAAAGGCAATTACTAATGATTTAGCGGCCATTGTGTAATATAGATAAGAATTAGGTTGTAAAGGTACGGCAAAAATTCGGCACAAAGAGTTAAATTTCCTTAAAATCACACCACTCGGCTGATTTTTCCCGATGTTCAATGGTGTCTCATGTCAGCTCACCAAGCGGCACACTTCTCCGAGGTCGCTTGCTTGGTGTTAATCAAATGAAGCATCTCCAATGCTTTTAGCGTCTACGACGCTTTAATTGAATGCTAACTGTCGTATAATCAATACTTGTTCAGATATTCTTCCCAATTGTCAGGATAGGTCCGCTTGATTTCTTCTATAGTTTCTTCCGGAATTGGTTCTTTTGTATAATCAAGACCTTTCGTCTTAAGAAACTCTATAACTTTCAATTTATATTGGTATTGTGGAGATTCCAAAGGAATGGGGTAACATCTCATTTTAGTTAAAATACCTAATGGTTTGTTACTATGAAGAAGGAAATCATCCGAGATGCTGTCAAGTTGCTGGGTATAATCCACTCCTTTTTCAAGCAAATATAATAATACGTCATATCGGCCCTTTTCTATCGCATAACTTACGGGTTGAGACCCACAGTATTTTCCGGTGTAGTGGTTGGTGATATTAACATCACCTCCATTATTAATGATTAACTCAACTATTGGCATTAGCGACTCGTCATCCTCATGACCCCATGCTATAACTTTTGACAACAACGACACTGGGTGAAGGGTTATGTACCATCCTTCTTTATTGTCTGATTGTGATATAGAATTGGGGTCCGCCCCATATGCAAACAAATATTTAAAGTATTCTAACTTGTACTTTTTATTTGGACATTCCGCTGCAGTCATCACTGCACTTTCGCCAAACAGACCTCCATTATCTTCTACCATCTCCCTCATATTAGGATCAGCGCCCAATTCCAACAATGTTTTTATAACCTTAGGTTGTTGGCAATTGTTGATTGCCATAGACAACATATTGGTTTTATACTTATTTACGCAATTAACATTCGCCTTGTTAACAATTACTTCAAACCTGATTTTCGCTGTGTCATTGTCTTGAACGGCTTTTGCCAAGCCCCATTCTTTGGTCCCCTGAAAATTGCGATAATCATTACCTACCAAAGAATTCTTATCAACCTCACATTCTCTTAATAAAGAGGTGATTATAAACAAAAAAATTACTGCAAAATGATTCATATTAATATGGTATATCTAGAAATGCTGTGCCCTGAACCAAGATTTTCATCAAAGACAAAGCCAATATAGTCAAGAATAGTTGAACTTAGGGATTAATCACAATTTGTGTGTTGTCAAAAATTCCATGCGTGGCGAGATATATTCCTATCGCTACTGATAGAAGTACTACCAATATCAAATAAAACGCCCCCGCTAACGTAATCGACACTATTGTGCGCCAAATCGTCTTCCACCACTTCAT